>DYKW01000031.1 GCA_020722405.1 Anaerolinea thermophila | reverse complement strand
TCTGTGGCCGATCTTTTGTTTTCTGGCTTTTCTTGCTCCAGATTTGGAATTGCTGGCGGCGCTGACTTATGCTTGACAAGCGTGTGCCTATCGGTATAATTCATGCGCTGAATCTTGAACTATCAAGGAGCGTATTGACATGCCAACAGCCCTGATTACCGGCGTTACCGGCCAGGACGGTTCATACCTGGCCGAATTTTTGTTACAAAAAGGCTACAAACTAGTGGGGATGGTGCGCCGCACCAGTACAGTGACCTTCGAACGTATCAATCACATCCAGGATGATATCGAAATCGTGCAGGGTGACTTGCACGACCAGAGTTCTCTGGTGGAGGTGATGGAAAAGTATCAGCCCGATGAGGTGTACAACCTGGCGGCACAGTCTTTCGTGCCTGTCTCGTGGAATCAGCCGGTGTTGACCGGGCAGGTGACCTCATTGGGGGTTACGCGCATGTTGGAAGCCATTCGTATGGTTAAACCAGAAGCGCGTTTCTATCAGGCCTCCTCCAGCGAGATGTTTGGCAAAGTGCGGGAGGTGCCTCAAAAGGAGACCACCCCCTTTTACCCGCGTAGCCCTTACGGGGTCGCGAAAGTCTATGGGCATTGGATCACCGTCAATTATCGCGAATCCTACAACATGTATGCGGTTTCCGGTATTCTGTTCAACCATGAGAGTCCCCGGCGCGGCCTGGAATTCGTAACTCGCAAGATCACCTACGGGGTGGCGCGCATCAAGTTGGGGTTGGCAAACGAGTTGCGTTTAGGCAACCTGGAAGCGCGTCGGGATTGGGGCTTTGCCGGGGACTATGTGCGCATGATGTGGATGATGCTTCAGCAGGAGACGCCGCAAGATTACGTCATCGGCACAGGGGTGACCCACGCGGTGCGCGAGTTTTGCGAGGCCGCCTTTGGATATGTTGGCCTGGATTACCGCGATTACGTGGTTCAGGATCCTCGCTTTTATCGTCCGGCAGAAGTGGATTTGCTGGTGGCCGACCCTTCTAAAGCGCGCCAGGTGCTAGGGTGGGAACCAGAGGTAACTTTCGAAGCATTGGTGCGCATGATGGTAGATGCGGACTTGAAGCGTGTTTCGATTGAAATGGCCGCCTGAGGTGGGTTTCTGGTTATGAAGATTCTGCGCGAACGTTTGGTTACTGTGCTGGCTTTGCTGGGTGGGGTGGTCTATTTTTTGCGCGCTTTGCAAAATGTCCATATCCGCACTTCGTTCTTGGATGAAGGGCTGTACCAGTACAAAGGCTGGCTGTATGCCACCGGCCGGGCAGTGCCCTTTGCCGATTACGCGCCTTGGACCAATCACATGCCACTCTCGTACCTGATTCCGGGTTACGTGCAGCGCTGGTTTGGCCCCTCGCTGGATGCTGGGCGCTATCTTTCGGTTGCCTGCGCGCTACTCTTTTTATTGGGTGTATGGCTGATCGTTCGTCGCTGGGGGGGAATGTGGTTGGCGGCGGGGGCGGTGTGGGCCTTTGCGCTCAATTTGGCAAGCATCAAACTCTATTCCATGGGTTTGCTGCAGGCTGCTGTGGCTTGTATGCTGGTGTGGGCGCTTTTCCTGATGTTGGATGAACACCGCGCGACATGGCAGATTGCCGCGGCCGGTGTCCTGACGGCACTGATGGCAATGACGCGCCTCAACATGGGGCTGGTAGCGCCGATTTTGTTGCTGTATGTGTGGTGGCAGCATGGCCGCCGCGCAGCCGGCTGGTTCGTGGTATCTGGCGTACTGGTTGGTGGTGCCTTGCACTTGCTCTTTTGGCCGGGGATTCTCAAATTGTGGGCGGCCTGGTTGCCCCGTGCTCTGACACCTTTCCTTGACCCCTGGCGGATGTTTGTGGAGGCTCGCCCGGCACACTCGCTAGTACCTTCTCCGGCTCTGAAGGAATATTGGCTCTATTTATGGGAAAGTGTGCGCTTGCATTACCTGATGTTGGGCAGCGCCCTGGCAACCTGGCTATTGTGGCCACAGGCGTGGCACAGCACGGCGCAGCGCAAAGCGGCCTGGTTGCTTAGTGTTTTGTTGATTGCGCTGTATGGTGCTCACCTGTGGGTGGCGTTTGCCGGTGGGTTTTGTGTTTCGTGTATCTTGTTGTATGAGGCCTATTTCGATTTTCTGGGACTAATCTTGTTGGCAGTTGTGTGGCGCGCGTTGCCCACGCGCTTACCCTGGCTGCAGCAGGCGTTGGTGGGGGGTGTAGTGCTGCTGAGTGGGATCGGCATTACCTATGCCGCGGCCAGTGACGTCATCCGTTCGGCCTGGTTTTATCAGGTGCGCCCATTGCTGGAACCGCTCAGCGTATGGTTATGGCACTTGCTGGTTGGATGGGGGGGGATTTCTGCTCGGGCGGTGTATTATCTCAATGCCGCGCTGCTGATTGGCGGACTGTTCTTGGTGGCCGGTTTGTATGCCTGGCGCTATGCTCGTTCTCGTTTTGCGCATAGCCTTTTGGTAGCAGCGGCCATCCTGGGGCTTGTGCTGACGCCGACGCGAGTTTTGGGGGGCGGCAACGATTTCTTTGCCTGTGGCGATGCCAACGTGCCGGCTTCTTATCAGCAGGTGGGTGCGTACTTACAGGCGCGCTTATTGCCCGGTGCACAGGTCGCCTGGGTAGGTCGCATTCCGGCGCTGTTCCTATATCTGCCGGATGTACAGGTCTATCCTCCACAGTTGAATCATTACCATAGTTTTTGGGTAGGCGGTGATACAAACACGTTGTACCGCTTTAGCCGTTGGAACGAAGACCTGGGCATTCAGTGGATGCAGGCGGCCGATTACGTCCTCATCGAGGAAGCCTGGCTGCAGGACGATTGGGTACAACGCGGCTTACAGGTGGCGCGGCTTGATGAGGTAGATACCACCCCCCCGGTGGAACCCTGCCGCCCGGAAGCCTCGCGCATTCATGTATTCGTTCCTTCCCCTTAAAATTTCCGTTAGGTGATATAGATGTAGCATGTCCGTTAACAGACCCATCCAAACCATTGCCATTGCGGCGCGCGGCATTACACAGGGATTTACAGGCCCGAACGAGTTCATCCGCGGTCTTGCACAGGGGCTGCTAGACTTTGCACCAGCCTACAAAATCCATCTCTACTACGATGTGCGGGAGGCATTGGGGTTGTTTCCCCGAGCGGTTGAGCACCTGCTTCCGACAAAGAACCGCGTGATTTGGGACCAACTGCTTTTGCCGCGTGCCCTTTGGCAAGATAAAATTGACGTTACCATTTTCCCCAAAGGGCCAGTTCCGCTTTATGTGCCATGTCGCGCCCTTTCGGTGGTTCATGACTTAGGGTATTTTTACCCCGAACTCAATGCTTACCGGACACTCGATACACTGTACTTCCGATTTGCGATGCCCCGTGCGGTGCGTTACACCTGGGGACTGTTTGCCGCTTCCGAATATACGCGGCAAGATATGATTCGTACGTTACGTGCCACTCCGGAAAAGGTTGTGACGATCTATGAAGCCCCCCATGATCGCTATCGTCCGATTACTGACTCGGCGCATCTGGCAGAAATACGTCAGCGTTACCGATTGCCAGAACCGTTCATGTTCTATCCTACTTCAATCTCGCCGCGTAAGAATATCGTGCGCCTGCTGAAGGCCTTTGAAATGCTCAAGGAGCAAATTCCGCACCATCTCGTTCTTACCGGTGGGAAAAAGTGGAACAGTAACGATATCGTTAAGCAACTGAATGGGCCATTGTCTGCGCGGATTCGTGTGTTGGGAGCGGTGCCTGCCGAAGACATGCCGGCTATTTACTCCCTGGCACAATTTGTCGTCTACCCATCGTTATTCGAAGGATTCGGGCTTCCGATTGTAGAAGCCTTTCGTTGTGGGACGCCAGTACTCATCTCGAACCTGACTTCCCTCCCTGAAGTTGCAGGGGATGCGGCGTTGGTTGTCGATGGCCTGCATGTAGACTCGATTCGTGACGGGTTATTGCGTCTGGCAAATGACGCATCGCTACGGGCTGAATTGCGGCAAAAAGGTTTTATACGGGCAAAAGCCTTTACCTGGAAAAAGACGATTCAGCATGTCGTGGATTGGCTTGAGCGCCGGCAAGACACATTGTGACGCACCGGTCATGTTTGGTGGATGAGACAATACTTTTGGTACGAAGCGTGATTGATTTTGTGCCCTTGTTCGGAAGGGCACATTAAAAAGACGATTTTTTCGTGCGAATTCTAACTGTGATTTACGAGTTTCCTCCTGTTGGTGGTGGAGGCGGAAAAGTGGCCGAGGATATTTGCCGTAAGTTGTCAACTCGCGGCCACGAAGTGGGCGTGTTGACGGCCCACTGGGGGGATTTGCCGCGCCATGAGCAGCGTGACGGCGTGCACATTTGGCGTATCCCTTCTTTGCGTCGCTCGCGTTTCAAAGGGGATATGCGCGCCATGTTGGGGTATGTGTTGGCGTCCATCCCCGCCGGGTTGCGCATTATCCGCCGTTGGCAACCGGACGTGTTGCACACCCACTTTGCAGTGCCCTCCGGTGCGGCCGCCTATGCTCTCTCACGTCTGACCGGCCTGCCCTATCTGCTGACTGCCCATCTCGGAGATGTTCCCGGCGGCGTGCCGGAAAAAACCGACCGCTGGTTCCGCTGGATTTATCCGCTTAGCGTGCCCATTTGGCGCCGCGCTGCCCATGTGGTGGCGGTAAGCGAATTCACCCGCTATCTGGCAGAGCAGCATTACCCCGTTTCTGTAGAGGTGATTCCCAATGGGGTGGATATTCTTGAATTGGATCCGGGCGAAATCCGTTCGGGTAATCCGCCTCATATTTTTTTTGCCGGCCGTTGGGTGCCGCAGAAGAACGTTTTGGGGTGGGTGCGCATCTTGGGGCAAATAAGGGATATCCCTTGGAGAGCAACACTGATTGGTGATGGGCCGCTGCGCGCTGAGGTAGAGGCCGAAATCCAACGCCAGGGATTGACGGAGCGCATTGTTGTGCCGGGATGGATTTCTCCGGGTGATGTGGTAGCGCGTATGCGCACTGCTGATATTTTGCTCATGCCGTCCCTTTCAGAAGGGATGTCGGTGGTGGGGGTGCAGGCGTTGGCGTTGGGGTTGGCGCTAGTAGTTTCGGACATCGGTGGCTTTGCCGACCTGGTGCAGCCCGGTGTGAACGGCTATTTATGTCCGGTGAGCGACGAGGAAAGTTTTGCCGGCGCGTTGCGTGAGTTGCTGACAGCGCCAACACGCTTGCTTGCTTATCGGCAGGCCAGTCGCCAACGAGCAAATCATTTCGATTCGGAATACATTACTGTGGCCTATGAACGTGTCTTACATGCTGTTGCTCGGACACAGGTAGAATCGGGGACACCTGTCGCATGATCTCATTCCTCAGTATCTGGGATACTGTTTTGAGGGCCAAAATTACATGAACAAAAAGCGTTTTTTACAATGGACGGGCACGATCCTTTCTTTGGGATTACTTGGCCTGCTCTTAGCACGTCAGGATTGGGCTGTCACCTGGACCTATGTGCGCCGCGTGCCGTGGTGGATGCCTGTGTTGGCTTTTCTCTTTTACCTGGGGACGCAGTTGGGGAATGCCTGGCGCTGGTGGATGGTGTTGCACCTAGCGCAAATTCGCTTGCCTTATTGGCGTGCCGTGAAAATCGTTTTTCTGGGGGCTTTTGCCTCCAATTTCTTGCTCTCTACGGTGGGAGGAGATACCGTGCGCTATTTGAGTTTGCTGCGCTTTACCGAGAAAAAGGGCGTCGGGCTGCTCTCGCTGGTCGTGGACCGCTTGTTGAAAATGGTCGCCATGCTGTTGTTTTCTCCCATCTCGGTGGGGCTGTTTGCTCCGGTGCTGATAGATATTTTTCAGGAGCAGGCCGCGCCTTTGGGGGCTGCCTTTTTGCCGCCGAAAGTGCACCACGCCTTACGCCGTGCTTGGGAAGTGCTGACCGTGTGGTTCCGGCGGCCAGGTGATTTCTTGCGTGCTGCCGGTGTGGGGTTGCTCTCCATCTTCCCCCCATTTCTGGGAATGTGGCTTTTGGGGCGCGGATTGGGGATCGGTGTGGGGATTCAACACATTATTGGCGCCTCTGTGATTACCTACTTCTTGACCTTGTTGCCGATTTCGATCAACGGCTATGGGGTACAAGAGGTGCTCACAACCACCTTGTACACCTTTTTAGGCGCCTCCATGGAGCAAGCGATTGCCCTTGCTGTTCTTGCCCGGATTTTGATGCTGGCGGCAACCCTGCCTGGCGCACTATGGTTGCCGGAGATTTTGGCTTTGAGCACGGATGATTTACAAGAAACGGTAAACAGTACACCATGAATCTGACGAAGCACTTCGAACGGTTGCTTTTGCCCTCCTGTGCGATAGCAACGGGTATCTTGACGTCACAAGTCCGATACCAAACGCAATCTTTGGGTGTGTTGGCAACCTCCCGCCGCTGGCAGGCGGCTATTGTGCTAGGCGTTGTTGCTACGATGGGACTGTTGATTTTGTGGGGTTGGCAGTGGCGCAAATCGCCTCCGGTCTGGCTTGTAAGGCTGGCAGAACGCACGCGCCGGCTGGGGGCATTGGTGGCAGCCTTGTATCCGTTAGGAGTCTTCTTGCTGGCATCGCATCCGGTTTACGGGATGTTCTTTCGAGGGGTGTGGGTACATGCTGCCTTGCTTTGGTTGGGGGCTGTTTTCTCTGCCTTGTGGTTGACGGCCGGTTGGCCGCGTTGGGACGTTTGGCAGCGGTTGGGGGGCGTATTGCCGTTTCAAGCGGCCGTTTATGCCCTACTGTGGTTTGTGGCGCCGATTTCGCGTTATCCCCTCTCGCAGGGGTGGTCAGAAGCCAGCCGGTATTACTACGCTTCGTTGTTTTTCTCGCCGCGCCTGTACGGCTTTCGGGTTGCCTGGCCGGCGCTACACCCCAGCCGTTATTTGCTGCAAGCCGTGCCGTTTTTGTTCGATTTGCCGTTATGGGCACACCGCGCTTGGCAGGCGGCCTTGTGGATTGGCCTGACCCTGACGGCTTCCTGGGGGATTGTGCGGCGCCTGCGCTTGCAACAGCCCTGGGCGATTTGGACTACTTTCTGGGGCGTGACCCTGTTTCTGTTGCAGGGGCCGACTTATTACCACTTGTTGATTGTCGTGATCCTGGTTGTCTGGGGGACGGATGTACAGCACCCGAAGCGCACGCTGGGGGTGGTGATGCTGGCTTCATTGTGGGCCGGAATCAGCCGGGTGAACTGGTATCCCATGCCTGCTATCCTGGCGGCGGCTATTTATTTTCTTGAGGTGCCGCAATCCGATATGCCTTGGTGGCGGTATTTACGCTTCCCCTTGGTGTGGGGACTTGTTGGCGGTGCCGCTGCGCTGGGTAGTCAGGCGTTTTATGCCTTGGTTTCCGGCAATCCCCCGCAGGATTTTGGCACCAGCTTTACCTCCGATTTGTTGTGGTACCGTCTGTGGCCTAATCCCACCTTCCCGCAAGGCCTGTTGCCGATGGCTGTGGTGACTTTTTTGCCGGTGATAGCGCTGCTTGTGTGGCGTGGGTGGTACACGCGATTGGCTTTCTGGCGCCGGTTTGGGTTGTGGGGCATGGCGCTGGTACTGTTTGCAGGCGGATTGGTGGTCAGTATGAAGATCGGCGGCGGGAATAACCTGCACAATCTGGATAGCGCCTTTGCCTTACTGTCCCTTTGGGGGGTGTATGCCTTTTGGGATCGCCTCCCACCTGAGGGGGCGTCTGTGGCGCGGGAATTTCAGGGGGGGAGGGCACCCTGGGGGTTCGTCGTGCTCCTGATGGTGGTGCCGCTGTATTGGGCTGCCTGGACGGGTGGGCCGCGCAGCGTTAGGGATATTTCCCTGGCGCGCGAGGCGATCAACGAAATCCGCAAAAAAGCGGTGGCGACGGCGGCAGACGGCGGCGAGGTGCTTTTCATCAGCGAGCGGCACTTGCTCACTTTCGGCGAAATCGAGGTGCCCTTGATTCCGGAGTACGAGCGCACCTTCTTGATGGAAATGGCGATGGCGCATAACCGGGCTTATCTGGCACAGTTTCGCGCCGACCTGGCCGCACGGCGGTTTGCGCTGATTGTGGTGCAACAGGTTAATTTGAACTTGCAGGGCCAGCAATCCATATTCGGCGAGGAGAATGATGCCTGGGTGCGGGGTGTGGCGGCGCCCTTGTTGTGCTATTACGAGCCGGTGAAGGTGTGGCGTCGGGTGAACGTGCAGTTGATGGCACCACGCCAAACGCCGAACGAAGAAGCATGTGCGATGATGGAGGGCGAATGATGTTTCGAGCGTTTTCTTTGTGGGCATTGGGCGCGTATGGCTTGCTGAGCGTGCTGTGGGCCATGGGCGGCGTGTTGTTGGGACGATATGCGTTGCGCTTGCGGCGTGCCGAAGCCGATATGGTGGGGCTGGCGCTGGGGTTTGTGGCTGCCGAGACGCTGGCGAACGCGGCGGCACATTTTGTGGCTCTACCGGTGGCTTATTGGTTGGCTGCCGTGCTGGTTTTTTCTTTGGGGGGGACGGCCTGGTTTGCGGCCGGCAGGCAGCCCTTTTGGACGGATTTCCCCTGGCGTGCTTACCTGGCGCTGGCGGTGTTGGTGGGGGCGTTGTTTCCTATTCAGCGCGGGGTCGCGCTCTTCGATGAATTTTTGCATGTTCCCCTGGTGGCGATCATAGCGCGTGACTATGTGCCGCCGCCTTTTTACCTTGACCCCTCCCTGCCGTTTGCCTATCACTATGGCTTGCACGTTTGGGCAGCCAGTTTGGTGCGTATGTTGGGCTGGTTCCCCTGGGCTGCGTTGGATTTGGGCAAGGCCTTTACAATCGCACTGACCACGGTTTTGACCTGGCTATGGTTTTATCGTACTACCCATAGCCGTGGCGCAGCGTGGTGGGGTTCGGCAGCCGTTTTCTTTGGTGGTGGTGTGCGTTGGCTGTTGCTGCTCTTGCCGCGTAATGTTCTCTTGTGGGTGAGTGCGCACATTGCCCTCATGGGTAGCGCAGCCGATACCGCGCCTACGTTGATGGAAGCCCTGGCGCAACCGTGGTTGATCGAAGGGGGCGGCGCCATGCCGTTCCCGTTTGCCTTCCACGGTGGGCTTTTCATTCCTTTGCATTTGGCGATGGCGAACACGGCGGCGCTATCCTGGATGACCCTTTTGGCCTTGCTCTTGCTCGGGCAACATTTGCGCCGGGCACACTGGACGGGCTGGGCAGTGGTAGCACTCTCCCTGGCGAACCTGGCCTTGAGCGCCGAGCACTTGTTTGCTTTTCTGGCCTTGGGTTTGGTGGCAGCCGGTGGTTTTTTCTGGTGGCAGCGAAAACAGGCCCCGCCTCAGGTGGTACCCTGGTTGGCGGTGTTAGCCGCAGCCGGCCTGTTGAGCCTGTGGCAGGGCGGCTATATCACCGAGACACTGCGCGCTTTTCTGTTGCGTTGGCAGGGACAGGCCGCTGTTTCCCAGGCAAATGCTTACGGTTTTGCCTTGCGTTGGCCCCCGGCTATCCCTACGGCACATTTTGGCGCGCTATCGCTCTTCGACCCGGCGCAAGCGTTGGTCTTGTTGACCGAGTTCGGGCCGGTTTTGCTGCTGATTCCCGCGGCCTGGGCGATGACGTGGCGCTTCTTGCGCCGTTTTCGCTGGATTGCTGCCGGGCTGGCACTGGCAGCCTGGTTCAATCTGCTCTTTGTGGTCTTCTTCAAATACGGTTTGGACCGCTCGATGACGCGCATGCCGGAGACCGCCGCCCATTTGTGGTTGTTGCTGGGCTGGCCGTTGGCCTGGATGTGGTTCCAACGCGCCTCTGGACGCTTGCGCTTGGCCACACAGGTTGCTCTGGGAAGCGGGATGCTGAGCGGTGTGCTTCTCTTCGCCATCTTGGGAACGGCGCGCATTCAACTACAACACACGTATTTTGTGTGTGATATGGACGTGCTCATGAGTCAGCGTTTTTGGGATGTGCTGCCGCCTCATGCCCAGGTGCTCGATAACAACCCCGTCCGTGGGGTGACGTTGTTTGGCTGGCCGGTACGCGCCTTCGAGGATGTTTACCGCCCCTATCCAGACTGGGAGGCGCTGGTCGAATCTCCTGACCCACAAGTGGTCGCCGAAGCCGGTTATGACTTTGTGTACATGGACGAAAAATGGTGGCGGCATATTCCCGCAGCGGTGGCAGAGGCTTACCAAAAGATGACCTGCGTAAAACGCCTGGGTGAGGTAGGAAGCCCATCGGGAGAGTGGCGTGCTCTATACGATGTGCGCGGTTGTGGAAAGAACCCTTGACACTCCCCCATAAGCGGTTATAATTCAACGGCTGAATTTTGGAGAGAATCGATGAGTACAGACCCGACCCTGCGTGAACTCGAACTCCTGGAGCATATCGAACATAACCCGGATGCAACCCAGGCTTCTCTGGCCGTTCAATTGGGCGTTGCCGTGGGAACAATCAACTGGCATTTGAAACGGCTGATTTCCAAAGGTTACGTCAAGGTGAAACGAGCACAACGACGCAAATTGCGTTATATCATCACACCCGATGGATTGGCCTTTCGTGCACACCTGACGGTGGATTACATCAATACCTCCATGCGACTGTATCGGCGGGTGCGGCAAAGGGTAGGCGCATTGTTGCTGGATGTAAAAGAGTCTGGTTTTGACGAGGTGCGCATTTCCGAGGGGGAACGTGATATTGTAGATATTTGCCGTCTGAGTTGTCTGGAGCAGAATATCACCGTTGTCGAGGAAACACGCAAAGACGTACCGCTGCTCTCCATTAAAGGCACACAGGTGGCATTGGTTTGGCCGCATGAAACAGGAGATTCGTATGAATGAGCATGTGTTGGTTACCGGTGGCGCCGGGTACATTGGCGCCGTGCTGACCGGCGAGTTATTGCGCCTGGGGTATCGTGTCACCGTGGTAGATGATTTGTTGTATGGCGGCGAATCTTTGGTTTCATACCTACCGCATCCGAATTTTCACTTCGTCAAAGCCAACGTATGGGAGCCGCGCGCGATTTTACAAGCCATACCCGACGGGTGGCCGAAACCTTTCGCGGTAATTCATCTGGCCGCCATTGCCGGATTTCCGGCTTGTCAGGCGGTTGGACGGCAGGTGGCCTGGCGTTATAACGTCGAGGCTGTGCAGCGGGTTTTCGAACAAGCGGAAAAATTGGGCGTGGCCCGTTTTGTGTATGCCTCCACTTACAGTGTGTACGGCTTGACCCCGGATGGCACTGCCGTTACCGAGGATGCTTCGCTGACCCCTCAGTCCTTGTATGCCGAAACGAAAATCGCAGCCGAGCGCTTTTTGTTGACCCAGGGCGCTAATGCGGATTGTGCCGCGCTGATCTTTCGCATTGCCACCCTGTATGGCATTGCCCCGCGCACCCGTTTCGATATGATCGTCAATCAATTTGTGATGGAAGCCTACTTGCGGCGTGAACTGTTGATTTATCAGCGCGGCTACTCGCGTTCTTATTTGCACCTGCGGGATGGCGTACGTGGCTTGCTCATGGGGTTGAGCGCACCCGACGAGAAAATCCGAGGGCAGATTTACAACTTGGGTACGCCGGAAGGCAACTACACCAAAGACCAGGTCGTTGCCCGCATCCTCAAGCGTCTGCCGGAAACGGTAGTGCACTACAAAGATATGACTTTTGGTGGAGATATGCGCGATATCCGCGTCTCTTTCGATAAAGTACAGCGAGAACTTGGCTTTACCGCCGAGTTTGGCCTCGATGATGGCATCCGAGAAGTACTGAATGCCTTGCGTTTGGGGATCATTCAAGAGCCGCAGGCCATGCGATACCGCAATGCCCATTTCATCGTGCAATGACCCGGCACATATTCCGTTTTCTAAATTTTGGAGGTTTTCATGCCTAAAAAAGCGCTTATCACC
The DNA here is from genome assembly GCA_020722405.1 of Anaerolinea thermophila. Taxonomy (GTDB): domain Bacteria; phylum Chloroflexota; class Anaerolineae; order Anaerolineales; family DRKV01; genus DRKV01. Next base: position 2,197 of record DYKW01000031.1, on the reverse strand, counting down.
GGCATCACCGGACAGGACGGTTCGTACCTGACCGAATTTTTACTCAAAAAAGGTTACGAAGTGCATGGCATCATCCGCCGCTCGAGCACTTTCAATACGCGTCGCATTGACCATCTTTACCGCGACCCGCATGGTAACGGTGGGGCGGTCAAATTGTTTTTGCATTATGGCGATTTAGGCAGTTCTGGCAGTTTGGAGACGATTATCCACGAGGTGCAGCCGGATGAAATCTACAACCTGGGGGCGCAAAGCCATGTGCGCGTCAGTTTCGATATGCCTGAATACACTGCCGATGTGAGCGGCGTGGGCGTCATCCGCATTTTGGAGGCCATTCGGCGCAGTGGCGTGAAGACGCGCTTTTATCAGGCTTCCACCAGCGAACTCTTTGGGAGCGCCAACCCCCCTCAGAGTGAGAAAACGCCCTTCGAGCCGCAAAGCCCTTACGCTGCGGCCAAGGCCTATGGGTTTTGGATTACCCAAAATTACCGCCATGCTTACGAGATGTTTGCCTGTAACGGCATTTTGTTCAATCATGAATCCCCGCGCCGCGGTGAAACCTTTGTAACGCGCAAAGTGACCCGTGCCGTTGCCGCGATTCTGGTCGGAAAGCAAAAACACCTGTACATGGGCAATTTGGATTCACGCCGTGACTGGGGTTATGCGCCGGAGTACGTCGAGGCCATGTGGATGATGCTGCAACACGATGAGCCCCTCGACCTGGTGATCGGCACCGGTGAAGCCCATACGGTACGCGAATTTTTGGAAGAAGCCTTTGGGTACGTTGGCCTGGATTATCAAGAGTATGTGCGCATTGATCCCAAGTACTTCCGCCCCACCGAGGTGGATTACCTGTTGGCCGATGCTGCCAAAGCCCGCGAAACCTTGGGGTGGGAACCGCGCGTGCGCTTCCATGAACTGGTGCGCATTATGGTGGATGCCGACATGGAATTGCTGGGGTTGACGCCCCCTGGCGAAGGCAAGCGTATTCTGGATGAAAAATTTGGAGATTGGCACAATTGGGAAGATCAAACTATTAGCATGGAACGCTGATGGATACCGCAAACAACGACCAAACAAAGCATATTTTTTGAATAGGAGCATAAAACGGCATGGATAAAAATTATCCCGTCCCTCAGGAGTTTTGGGCTGGCAAACGTGTGTGCGTAACCGGTGGTGCCGGCTTCCTCGGTTCATTTGTGCAGCAGGTGCTGCGCGCGCGTGGTGCCACCGAGATTTTCATCCCCACCATTGAGGAGTATGATCTAACGGACATCGAAGACATCCGGCGAATGTTGGAAGACGCGAAACCGCACATAGTCATCCATTTGGCGGCACTGGCCGGTGGTATTGGCGCTAATCGCGCCCGTCCGGCAGAATTCTTTTACAAAAACTTAATGATGGGCGTCCCCCTGATGCACGAATCCTGGGCGCGTGGGGTAGAAAAATTCGTTGCCATCGGTACCATTTGCGCGTATCCCAAATTTACGCCGGTGCCCTTCAAGGAAGAAAACCTGTGGGATGGCTACCCCGAAGAAACCAACGCCCCCTATGGCCTGGCAAAGAAAATGCTGCTGGTGCAGGCACAGGCCTACCGACAACAGTATGGCTTCGATGCAATTTATCTCTTGCCGGTTAACTTGTATGGGCCGCGTGATAATTTCAACCTGGAGACCTCCCACGTTATCCCCGCCTTGATTCGCAAGATGGTGGAGGCGCAGGAACGCGGTGACGAACAGGTCGTGTTGTGGGGCGATGGCTCTCCCACACGTGAATTTTTTTATGCTGGGGATGCAGCTTTGGGCATCGTGATGGCTGCAGAGCGCTATAACGGCCCCGAGCCGGTCAACCTGGGTGCCGGCATGGAAATCAGCATCAAAGACCTGGCGCACCTGATTGCCCGATTGACCGGTTTCGAAGGCGAGATTGTTTGGGATACCGGCAAACCCAATGGACAACCGCGCCGCCGATTGGACGTTACGCGCGCCAAAGAATACTTTGGCTTCGAGGCCCAAATGCCTTTCGAAGAGGGGCTGCGCCGCACGATTTCCTGGTTCCGAGAGAATCGCGAGCGTATTCGATAAAAAATCGGCTTTTGGCAAAAACGATCTGGCAAATATAACCCACAGATGGGGATGGTTCATTTCCCACCGGAAATAGATTTACACTTTTGTGCTGGTGTACCCCCACCCCTGGCCCC
>DYKW01000030.1 GCA_020722405.1 Anaerolinea thermophila | reverse complement strand
AAGTGTGAAGTGTAAAGTGTGAAGTGGTGTTCACTGACTCCCAACCACCCAACCACCTAACTACCTAACTACCTAACTACCCGACCACCCGACTATCCGACTACGCGACTAACTGTTATAATTTCTCCCCATGAAAACACGCAACATCCCCCTGGCACTGCTCCAAAGCATGCGCCCCAAACAATGGGTGAAAAACAGCCTGCTCTTTGCAGCCCTGTTCTTCGATCGTAAATTTCACCCCAAAAACCTGCCCGATATGCTCGTCACACTGGGCGGATTCTTTGTTTTCTGCCTGCTTGCCAGCACGGTCTACCTGATCAACGACCTGCGCGACCTGGAAGCCGACCGCCAACACCCGCGCAAACGCCTGCGTCCGCTGGCTTCCGGCGCACTGCCGCAAAGCGTTGCTCTGCGCGCGGCAGTGCTGCTGCCCGCCATCGCATTGCCGGCCGCCTGGCTGCTCGATTCCGACCGCACCTTTTTCATCATCGCCCTGATCTACCTGCTAACCAACCTGGCCTATTCCGAGTGGCTCAAGCACATCCCGCTGCTGGACGTCCTGCTGCTGGCCGGGTTCTACGTGTTGCGCGTCGGGGCCGGCGTCAGCCTGATTAGCGTGGAACGCTTCTCGCCCTGGTTGTACCTGGTGACCACCTTCCTGGCACTCTACCTGGGCATTGGCAAACGACGTGCCGAATTGGTTGCCATGCGAGACAAAAACGGCATCACCCGCCGCGTCCTGGCCGGTTACACCATCCCCTTCCTGGATCAACTGTTGATGCTTGACTCGGCCATGACGCTGATGACCTACAGCCTATACACCTTCTCGGCCCCCAACCTGCCGGGCAACCATAGCATGATGCTCACCACCCCCTTCGTATTGTACGGCGTCTTTCGCTACCTGTACCTGGTGCAAGTCAAAGGCGTTGGCGAAGCCCCCGAAGAAGTGCTCTTCGAAGACCGCCCCATGCAACTCGCCATCCTGATGTGGGGGCTAAGCGTACTCCTCATTTTCTACTTCTTCTAAAATTCCATGCCCGCATTTACTGCAACTGCTCCCGGAAAAATCATTCTCATTGGCGAACACGCTGTGGTGTACGGTCAACCGGCCATTGCCGTGCCCGTCAACCAGGTGCAAGTGCGCGCCATTGTCACGCCAAAACCTGGAGGGAAGGAATTTAGGGTAACCGCGCCCGCCATAGGGGTGGACACCCCTTGGGATCACCTCCCACCTGAAAGTCCGTTACGTGCCGCGCTGGAGGGGGTGTGCCGTACCCTGGGGGTGCGCGGCCTCCCTGCGGGTCAGCTGAAAATCCAATCCACTATCCCGGTTGCCGCCGGACTAGGCTCCGGTGCGGCGGTATCGGTGGCGCTCCTGCGGGCGGTCAGCGCCTTTTTGGGCGCGCCGCTGACGGACGAACAGGTCAACGCGCTGGCTTTCGAAGTCGAAAAAATCCACCACGGCACACCCTCCGGCATTGATAACACCGTGGTCACGTATGCTCAGCCGGTGTATTTCGTCAAGGGGGAGCCGGTGCAAACTTTCCGCGTGGCGGCGCCCTTTACGCTTGTGATTGGCGATACCGGCCTGCCCGCCCCCACCAAAGAAACGGTGGGCGATGTGCGCACCGGTTGGCAACGGGATGAAAGGCGCTACGAACGCATGTTTGCCGCCCTGGGCAGTTTGACGCGTGCTGCGCACCAGGCAATCGTCGCCGGGCACCCGGAACGCCTGGGGCCGTTGATGAACGAGGCCCACGACTGGCTATGTGAAATGGGCGTCTCGCACCCCAAACTGGACGCGCTGGTGCAAGCCGCCCGTGAAGCCGGTGCCCTGGGCGCCAAACTCTCCGGCGGCGGGCGCGGCGGCAACATGATTGCGTTGGTGAACCCCGATCAGGCCGATGCCATCTCTTTGGCTATGCGCAAGGCGGGCGCGGTCAACACCATCACCACGCGAGTGCAAGGCTGACATGCAATTCCTCAAACTCGGTGGCTCGCTCATCACCGCCAAAGCCCGACCGGCCACCCCGCGCCCGACGGTCATCGCCCGCCTGGCACAGGGAATTGCCCAGGCAATGCAAGAAAACCCGAAAATGCGTCTGGTGCTGGGGCACGGTTCCGGCTCGTTTGGACACACGACAGCCAGTCGCTACGGTACCCATCAGGGCGTTCGCAGCCCAGAAGAATGGCGCGGCTTTGCCGAGGTATGGTACATGGCCAGCAGCCTCAACCGTCTGGTAGTGGAAGCCTTGCGACAAGCCGGATTGCCGGCCATCGCTTTCCCGGCCTCCGCAGCAGCAATAACGCGCAACCGCCAGGTGACGGCCTGGAACCTGCAACCTTTGCAGGCCGCTCTGGAAGGCGGCTTGTTGCCGGTCGTGTATGGCGACGTGGTGTTCGACCAGGCCCTGGGCGGCACGATTCTTTCCACCGAAGATATTTTTGCCTATCTGGGCAAAGCACTGGCACCCCAACGCATTTTGATTGCCGGTCTGGAAGCCGGGGTATGGGCAGATTACCCGGCCTGCACCCACCTGCTGGCCGAAATCACCCCTGCCAATGTAGCCCATATCACCGCCGGGCTGGGCGGCTCGGCGCAAACCGATGTCACCGGCGGGATGTACGCCAAGGTCACCGAGATGTTGGCCTTGTTGGAAGCACAACCGAAGTTGGCGGAAGTACTCATCTTTAGCGGGGAGCAACCTGACACAGTGACACAGGCGTTGCTAGGTGCTTCTCCAGGCACGGCGTTACGACGTGCAACCCATCGGAATGGGTTATAATAGTGCTCCCATCATTTCGCAAAACGCTTAAATCTCCAACGTTCGCTCGAAATTCTACAATTGGGCTACTGCCATGTTCTATTCACGCCAAAGACTCGAAGAAATCGAAGATCAAACCCTGGCACCTTACGGCCTGCGTAGCAAAAACAGCAAAGGCCGCGCCTATCCAGATGATGAGCCGTCCTACCGTACCGCTTTTCAACGCGACCGCGACCGCATTTTGCATACCACGGCTTTCCGGCGGCTGGAATACAAAACCCAGGTTTTCATCAACTACGAGGGCGATTACTACCGCACTCGGCTGACCCACACGCTGGAAGTAGCGCAAATCGGGCGTACCATTGCACGTGCACTGGGCGCCAACGAAGACTTAATCGAGGCCATCTGTCTGGCACATGACCTGGGGCACCCACCTTTCGGGCATTCCGGTGAGGTGGCGCTCAACCGTCTGATGAAAGACCATGGCGGCTTCGACCACAACAAGCAATCGTTGCGCATTGTTACCAAACTAGAGCAGCGCTACCCAGACTTCCCCGGCCTTAACCTGACCTGGGAAGTGCGTGAGGGCATCGTCAAACACGAAACCGAATACGATATTTCAGATGCGCGCGACTACGACCCTGATTTACGCGGGCACCTGGAAGCCCAAATTGCCAACATCGCCGATGAACTGGCCTATACCGCGCATGATCTGGATGATGGCCTGCGCTCCGGTATGATTACCCCCCAAATGCTGGATGGCATCGTGCTGTGGGAGATTCTCCGCAAGCACGTGGACTGGCACAACGGCGAACTGCCTGAGTTAATGCGTCACCGTATCATCCGCCGCCTGGTTGGGTTGATGGTATCGGATGTGGTCAAGGCCACCGAAGAGCGCCTGCGCAGCAGCGGTGTCCAATCGGTAGAAGCGTTGCAGCGTTTGCCCTACAACGTCATTGGCTTCAACGAAGATATGCACCGCCGTCACCGCGAGTTAAAAAACTTCCTATACAAAAACATGTACCGCAATTATCGGGTGGTACGCATGGCAGTCAAAGCCGAGCGAATCATCAGCGACTTGTTTGCTGCTTACACAGCCGAACCGGCCACCTTACCGCCTCAGACGCAAGCACAAATCGAGGAACGCGGCCTGGAACGCGCCGCCTGTGATTACATCGCCGGGATGACCGACCGTTATGCCATCGAGGAACACCAGAAGATATTCCGGCCTGGCACATTGCCGTAAGCAGCCAACCATCGTCTAACCCGTCCATTTTGCATTTTGCATTTTAATCTTACCCCCTAATCTCAACAAAAGAGGAAGAAGAATTATGAGTAATACCACACCCATTTACCTGACTGCAGAGGGCGCAGAAAAATTGCGTCAAGAACTCGAATACCTGGAAACCACCAAACGCGAAGAAATTGCCCAACGGCTACGCGCTGCAATTCAGATGGGCGACCTTTCAGAAAACGCCGATTACCACAAAGCCAAGGAAGACCAGGGTTTCTTGGAAGGACGTATTCAAGAACTGAAGTTCACCCTGCAAAATGCCGAAATCATCGATGAAAGCAACAATGGCAAGCGGGACGTGGTAGATATCGGCGCAACGGTCACCATTCAAGAAGGGGACTACGATCCAGAAACCTATCAACTGGTTGGCGCTAAAGAAGCCAATCCCCGCCAGGGAAAAATCTCAAACGAATCTCCGCTAGGTCGGGCACTATTGGGTAGACGCGTTAACGATGAGGTCAGGGTACAAACCCCCGGCGGTGAAATGAATGTCCAGATTGTTAACATCACCTGATGGTGTTTTCCCGTATCTTCTCGAATTTTTCGACCTGTGCAATTGACTACTAAGAAACTTACCCGTTTCGTTCTGTTTGAGCACGGCAGGCTGGACTCCCATGCCCGGCCATCCCCGGCGGCATGGGAGCCGCCTCTGCTACAACAAGAAATTTATCCGTTTCTTTCAGTTTGAGCAGCGCTACGCGTGCTGTGATTTCACTCACAGTGACATTTGGTTTCTGCATGCCACTTTGGGCACAAAGACGGGTTTTTCTTCGCGTCTCTGCGCCTTGGCGTTGACATAGTAAACCGCTAAAGCAGTTACGGAAATGGCGTAAAAAAAAGCCCCGCTGGTTACAGCGGGGCTTTTTTTACATTCGGCTTCTTTAGACTTCTTTCTGCCACACAGCCAGTTCAATCGTTATGCGTTCAAAGAAACTCTCATCTGGCAAAGCACCTTGACCATAGGCCATATCTACCACACGGGCGACCATTTCCAGGGTAGCAGTCTCCAACACAACCTGCGCATCGGGTGATACCATAATCGGTTCACCCTTAGCAGAAAGTCGTTGGCGCAAATCTTCGTCTTCATAAGCGTGTTTGCTCATCAACACCTTGGTAACGGTTTGAATATCGTTTTTATCGAATACCCAAACCTCAAAGGCGGTAACACGTTTGGGATCTCCTACACCTATGGTCTCAGAAATCCCTACGCCACATTCTCCCAAGAACTCACCGGAAGGGGCATCAATGCTAAAGGAATCGTCAAACAGGTCATCACCCAGCATATAGGTGGTCATGAATTGTGTGACCGGGGGTTCGCGTCCCGCTGAAGTGAAATCTGTGGCTGCTGCCTGTTCGGTGAGTTGTTGGGCTTGCTGGGCGGCCGTCATCGGGCGGCTTTCCCCGGAGGAACGACTCCGCAGCAAATACACACCACCAAAGGCAAGCCCTAAAACAACAACCAGCAAACACAATAATGGCAACACACTTGCCAATCCGCCTTTTTTCGTCGATTGGGCTGGGGTTGCTTGTCCAGCACCCGTCTGGAGCACCGTCTCCTCAAAACGAGTGATGTCTTCAAGGCGCAGCGTACCTGGCTGGACTTTGATGTTATTCAGCACAGCCATGTTGTTTGCCCCCAATTCTTTCCAGCGTGTCAGCGCTTGTGCGGCATCTCCGTCAGTAGCAAAAGCCACAATCGCATTGCGCAAGTAAACCTCCTGGAAACCGGGGTGTAGGTTTTCAGGGGCGGCATTCTCCCAACTCACCGGGAAAAGCCCCCAGCCAAGCACGACCCACCCAAAGAGTATGCCGACAATAAAGCCAACAATACCGGCGAACAAAGGGTTTTCTAATTTCTCGCGAATAGCATCCATAGTTTTCTTCTCCATCGGATGAATTTGATGTGGCAACGCGCTGGCATCCAATAAATGGTGCTGGCTACGATGGCCTGAGACGATACACTTGCTTAGTATCATCTCAAAAAGAAGGGGAAACGTCCCGAAGGTTTCCTCGAAAAGCCCAGTTGAGCCGCTCAAACCTTCACCCTGCGGGTACTTCGCGGGACGGTGTGCCGCATCCCCAAGTTATTGAGAAGATACCTTGCTTACTTATTTTAGACGAGAGTCACAATTTATGCAACCTCAATTTACAGAAATTGTCATGAAATGGCTAAAAGCCATGCAATAACGTGCTGATATGGTTGCAAATACTATGCCTGTTCTTCGGAAAAATCGCTAACTTGCTCCAGTGGGTAGGTACGCCCGCAACTTGTGCATTGTGCTGTATCCTTACGGGCGATAACCAACAATCCTTGGCAATGCGGACAAGGTGTAGGCAACGGACGCTTCCAGGAAGTGAAGTCACAATCGGGATAATTTACACAAGCATAGAAAATGCGTCCGCGGCGGGTTTTGCGCAACACCAGATCACCGCCATCCTTGGGGCAAGATACACCAATTTTTTCCAGCCATGGCTCAGTATAGCGGCAGGTGGGGAAATTGCTACAACTGATGAATTTGCCAAACCGCCCATAACGCACCACCAGGGGGTGTCCACATTTGGGGCAATCGCGTCCTATGGGTTCTGGAGCCGCCTTGACTTCCGGCATAGCCTCTTGGGCAGCCTTGACCTTCTGGACAAAAGGTTCGTAAAAATGACGTACCACGTCTGGCCAGCGTTCTTCGCCCTCGGCTATCTTGTCCAGCGCGTCTTCCATTTGGGCTGTGAATTCCGGGGAGATTTCTTCATCGAAGTATTCCACCAGCAAATCGTTGACCAACTGACCGGTTTCCGTTGGAAACAAACGCTTTTTCTCCCGATAAACATAAGCACGCTGCAATAAGGTGCTGATAGTCGGTGCATAAGTAGACGGGCGGCCAACGCCCTGCTCTTCCAGCGCGCGAACCAGCGCGGCTTCCGTGTAACGCGGCGGCGGTTGGGTGAAGTGCTGCTCCGGCAATACTTCGTGCAACGTTTGCACCTGGTTTTCTTCTAACGTGGTCGGGATTTTGTCATAGCCGTTGCCGTTCTGCTCTTCATTTTCATCGGCTTGTGCTTCATAAACAATCAGGAAACCAGGAAAACGCAACAGGCTCCCTGAAACTCGCAACAAGTATTGATGCGCCGTGCTTTGCCCATCGATATCCACCGACAGGGTATCGTAAACCGCTGATTCCATCTGTGAGGCAACGAAACGCTGCCAAATCAATTGATACAGGCGGTATTGATCTCGAGAGAGATAAGGTTTGAGCATTTTCGGGGTACGTCCCACCGATGTTGGGCGTATCGCCTCATGGGCTTCTTGTGCGCGTTGCGCACGACTGCGATAAACCGGTGGTGTTTTAGGCACAAACTGTTCCCCATGCACGCTAGCAATATAACGTCTCGCTTCTTCCTGGGCTTCCTTGGAGATATTCGTAGAATCCGTACGCATGTAGGTGATCAGGCCGGTGTTTTCATCTCCATTCAGCGCTATCCCTTCATATAACTGTTGCGCCAGCGCCATCGTGCGGGAAGGCGTGAAGCCAAAACGCCGCGAGGCGTCCTGCTGCAAGGTACTTGTGGTAAAGGGTGCCGGCGAACGGCGGCGACGGGTACCCCGTTTAATAGCCGCCACGCGGTAAGTGCTATGGCGCATATCTTCTACCACTGCGGTAGACTGTGCTTCATCAGGTAACTGGGGCTCTGCACCGTCCACTTGCACCAGGCGAGCAGTGTATTTGTCATCCGGATGCCCTTCAGGGCTGAGCACCGCAGCAATTGTCCAATATTCCACCGGCACAAACGATTCGATTTCACGTTCGCGCTCCACAACAATGCGCAAGGCAACGGACTGCACGCGCCCAGCCGATAGACGACTGCGCACCTTGCGCCATAGTAACGGGCTAAGGTTGTAGCCTACCAGGCGGTCTAACACACGACGTGCTTGCTGGGCATCCACCAAGTGCATGTCTATCTCACGCGGTTGAGAGAAAGCCTGCTCAATGGCCGGACGCGTGATTTCATGGAATGCCACCCGATAGGTACGCTCTGGGTCCATTTCTGTGGCTTCTGTCAGGTGCCAGGCAATGGCTTCCCCCTCACGGTCGGGGTCGGTTGCCAGGTAAACAGCATCTGCCCTTTCCACCAGGGATTTCAATTCCTTGACAAGCGAGCGTTTGTCATTTGGGACACGATAGCGCGGCGCAAAATCATTCTCTACATCTACCGATAGTTGCGAGCGCAGCAAATCGCGCACATGCCCGGCAGAAGCGCGCACGGTATACCCTTTCCCCAGGTATTTGTCAATAGTACGCGCTTTGGCAGGAGATTCAACAATGACCAACTTCCCTACCTGCGGTTTACGGTTTCCCTTTTTCTTGGGTGATTCTTCCTTTCGGGTGGGGGGCACTTCGGGTGGCGTCAGCCCTTCGTGGGCTGGCGTACGTCCCATCCGAAACAGGTTCGTACCGCAAACCGGGCAGGTGCCACGCGTTGCCGGCGTCCCTGAGGCCGTGAAAACGGCTTCGGGGTTTTGAATTTCTCGTTTGGTTTTACATTTAACGCAATAGGCTTCCATAATCTCAATAATCAGTTTGAATAAATTTGAAGGTATCAGTAGACACGGGGGCTGCCATCGCCTACGGTCTACCGTTTATCATCATCCGTCCAGCAGGTCTCATCAGCAACATGACGCTACAGATGGCGCGTATCACCGCTTTCTTTCAACAAACGGACAATATCTCGCACCTGCTGGGCTTTGCTCTTATGACAGACCAACAACACATCGCCGGTATCCACCACAACCAGGTTTTGCACGCCAATGGTAACAAACAAGCGCTCTCTGTCACCGGCGTTGAAAACCAAAGAACTACTACTTTCCAGGGCAATATGCTTGCTTCGATATACCGCGTTGCCGGCGGTATCCAGGGGAAGCACCGAAAAGAGGGCATCCCAACTCCCCACGTCACTCCAACCCAGGTCGTGTGCGGGGAGAACTGCTACCTGACGAGCGCCCTCCATAATGCCGTAATCCACCGTCTGAGGTTTCAAGCCCTGCCATACTTCCCGAATTGTCTCCTTCGGCTGATGGCCTTCGGCCTCCCAGGCGGCAGCAATACGCTCGACACCCCGGTACAATACCGGCATCTGACGTTCAATCTCGGCTAAGATGGCATTGACGCGCCACACAAACATCCCGGAATTCCAGGCGTACCTACCAGATTCCAGGAATTCCCGCGCCAGGGTTTCATCCGGTTTTTCTTTGAAGCCCTCCACTCGATAGGCTTCCATACCATCGAAAGTGCCCAGTGCATCTCCAATATGGATATAACCATAGCCCGTCGCCGGGAAAGTGGGAGCAATCCCCAATGTGACGAGATGTCCTCGCTGGGCAACGGCATAGGCCGCCCGCAATGTCTGCCGGAAACCGTCGACATTCGCAATAAAGTGGTCGGCTGTCAAAATCACCATAGTAGCATCGGGAGAACGGTGCTGCAAAGCGGCAACCGCCAACCCAACCACGGAAGCCGTACCACGCGGCATTGGCTCAACGAAGTAATTTTCAAGCGGAATTTCAGGCACCTGGGCGCGTAGCCCCTCCACCTGCTCGGCAACCGTTACAACACAAATGCGTTCTGGCGAGAACAGGCCCTCCAAACGGTCTACAGCAACCTGAAACAGGCTGCGATCTCCAAACAGCGTTAGCATTTGCTTGGGGCGCGCCTGGCGGGAAAGTGGCCATAAACGTGTACCACCGCCGCCAGCCATGATAACCGCATAATACGAATCAAATGTCATCTGATGGTTTCTCCAACGTATCGTAGTCTGCCGGGGTTTCGCGCACCGCGACATAGTGCATGCTGCCAACCTGGCGGACCAGGCCTTTCAGTTCCATCATCGTCAAGGCAGCAGAAACTTCCGAGACCGGCAAGTTGGCGTGCACACTCAATTCATCCACGTGCAAGGATTCGTTTTCCAACAGGGAGAGCAATTGAGCCTCCACCGGATCGTCCGGTAGAGCCAAGCGCGCTTGGCGGTACTGGGCAACGCGCGAAACATTGAGCGCATCCAACAAATCGTCAACACTCAAAAGCGGACGTGCGCCATCTCGAATCAAACGATTAGGCCCAACACTGAGGGGCGCATAAATGTTACCGGGCACGGCAAAAACTTCTCGGCCTTGCTCCAGGGCAAAGCGGGCGGTAATCAACGCACCGCTGCTTTCTCCGGCCTCCACGACCACCGTTGCCAATGACAAACCGGCAATAATACGGTTACGGGGCGGGAAATTGACGGCATCTGGTGGAGTACCTGGGGCATAATCGCTCAAAATGGCACCCTGAGCACAAATTTCATCTGCCAAATGACGATGCTCCGGGGGGTAAATTTTATCCACCCCGCTGCCCAAAACAGCCAATGTGCGCCCACCGGCTCGCAGCGCAGCCCGATGAGCAACGCCATCCACGCCCCGTGCCAAACCGCTCACCACGGTAATCCCTTGCGCAGCCAATGCGGCGGCCAATTCTTCGGCCACCTGACGCCCATAGCGCGTGACACGTCGTGTCCCTACAATGGCAACCGCCCAAGCATCCACAGAGGATACTTCGCCGCGCATGTAAAGCACCGGAGGGGCAGCATCTATGGTGTGCAATCGTTCAGGGTAAGTGTCATCTTCCCAGGTCACAACTTGAATTCCCTGTGCAGCAATCTTGTCCCAGATGGCACCAACATCTAACGATTTACGCAGCGCCAATAAATTCTGGCATGTCTGGGAAGGCATCCCGGCCTGTTGCAAGTCGCTTTCCGTAGCCGACCAAGCATCACGCGCCGTACCAAAGAAATCCAGCAAGCGCTGAAAGCGTACAGCACCAATGCCGCGCACAAAACTCAAGGCAACCCAATAAGAACGGTCGGACTCCATAGTGACACTCCAGCCCAAGACTTTGCACAGCATACCAAAGAAGGCATAGGCCTGTCAAGTGCAGGCGAACAAAGACAGCGATTCTCAATATGGGTTTGATTCATCCGCAAATTTTGCAGATGGCGCAGATTCAAAACAAAAGTCTGCGAAAATCTGCGCCATCTGTGGATAGGGGCTTTCATACTGAGAATTGCTAGAACAAAGATGACAAAATCGAAGAGACTTCAGAAATTGATGGACGCCTGTCACCCTCAGGACCCAGCTTCCCCCTGGGGTACCAGAAACGGAATTTCAGGTGCCCCTGAGCGCAAAGCGCTCAAAGATTTTGCTGCCCCCTAAAATCCAGGCAGCAAACCGTCCAAAAGGTGAACTCGTATTTCTCCGGCATCCAAATCGATACTACGCACAACCTCATCAATGTCGGGCAGCAAATATTCTTCCCCTTTCTCCCCTCGAACGATGAAAACATCGTTTGCACCGGTTTCCAGAATCTCTTCCAGGTTACCCAACACTTGACCGGTATCTGTAACCACGCGTAAACCGAGCAGTTGATAGAGATAGACTTCGCCATTGTCGGGAGACGGCAGTTCATCAGCCGGCACAAAGACCATCTGATTGCTCAACACACTCACTAGAGAACGGTCGGGGTACTCTTCGAATGCCAGCAAAAGTATATCGCCATGTGTCCGCACACTGCGAACAGTGGCGGGATGATGTGCTTCACCCACGTAAACGATTTTCCCAACCTGCAGATATTTTTCGGGCGATTGGCTCCACACTTGCATGCGAATTTCTCCACGCACACCGTGTAGACGACCTAAACGCCCTAAACTGATAAAAACAGGCTCGCCACCAGGCGAACCTGTCTCAGATGCACTATTTCTCTTTTCGCTCATTGCGGTTCGTCAATGTCCAAAGAGACGTGTTTGCCGGTCTGCGTAGCCGCAACATTGAGCAGCGTACGCATGGCATTGGCAACACGACCGCCCTTGCCAATCACTCGGCCCATATCTTCTTTTGCAACCTGCAAGCGCAAGCGAACGGTATTGCGCTTTACCAATTCTTGCACCTTCACCTGAGTAGGATCATCAACCAGAGAACGCGCGATGAAGTCAATCAAGTCTTTCATAGGGTTATTCCTTTCCCCAGCACAACAAAAGCGCACATAGTGCGGGGCAAGAGTGTGGGTTCCTGCCCCGCAACCGAAGGAGACGCCTAAATATTTGTTTTGGGGTTAACGTTGCGAGCCGCTTCAGCAGCCGCACTTTCCTGCAGCAAAGTTTCCAGGGACTCCCCAGCCTTGAAGCGCTGGTAACGTTCCCATGCCCCAGCCTGCTTCAACACAGATAGCACCGAATCAGAAGGCTGAGCGCCCTTGTTCAGCCAATCGTAAATACGGTCTTCCTCCAATTGAATCGTGATCGGTGTAGTGCGCGGGTTGTAGAAACCCAAAATTTCAAGAAAACGCCCGTCACGCGGGCTTTCCCGATCGGCGGCTACGATACGATAACTGGGTTGTTTTTTTGCGCCAACGCGGCGCAGACGAATGCGAACCATGGTGTTACTCCTTTATTGAATGGCTATTTTTTATTAGGTTATTTATAGACGTCAAAAAACCGGTACACAACCATTTGTTGCTGCAACGCCATATCCAGGAGAGGGGTCATGCGGACGGAAATACACATGCACGCTGGAAAGGGCAGCAACCTCCGGTTGTAATTATCCAAAAAGACGGGATATGCCTCCCATGCCCATTTTACTCAATCGTTTGAACATGCGTTGGGCTTCCAGATATTGTTTTAGCAGGCGGTTGACATCCTGCACCTGAGTGCCCGAACCGGCAGCAATACGCCGCTTGCGGCTGGCATTCAAAATCTTGGGGTTGCGCCGTTCCTTAGGGGTCATAGAATTCAAAATAGCCTCAGTAACCTTAAATTGCTTTTCGGCTTCCTGAGGGTCAATCTGACGCGCAGCCTGCCCCATGCCGCCGGGTAGCATATCGAGCAATTTACCCAACGGCCCCATCTTGCGCACTTGGCGGAGTTGCTCGGCAAAATCTTCCAGCGTGAATTCGCCCTTGAGCAAGCGGCCGGCCTGTTCTTCAGCCGCTTTCTGATCCAAAGACGCCTCAGCACGCTCAATCAACCCGATGAGATCACCCATTCCCAGGATGCGCGAGGATACACGTCCCGGGTCATACACTTCGATAGCATCCAGGCCTTCACCGGTGCCCAAAAACTTAATCGGGACATTGGTCACCGAACGAATAGAGATGGCTGCGCCTCCTCGGGCGTCACCATCCATTTTGGTCAAAATCAGGCCGGTAAGCGGGATGGCGTCACGAAAGCCACGTGCAATATTGATGGCTTCCTGCCCAATCATCGCGTCCACCACCAACAGGATTTCAACGGGATGTATCCGCTTGGTGATGGCCTGCAACTCGGTCATCAAGGCATCATCGAGTTGAGAACGCCCAGCCGTATCTAAGATGACTGCACCAAAACCGCCTTTGCGGGCATATTCCACGGCACGCTGTGCTAAATCCGGCGGGGCGACATTTTCCTGGGCAAAAACGTCTATGTTCAAACGTTCACCCAACGTCTGCAATTGTTTAACCGCCGCCGGACGGTAAGGGTCTGCCGCGACCATCAAGATACGTTCGCCCCTGGCGCGCAGCATTTTTGCCAGTTTACCGGCATGTGTGGTCTTACCGGAGCCTTGCAGGCCAACCAACATAATCACGCGCGGCCGTTCTCCCTGCAGATTGAGCGGGGCCGGGTCGCCTAGCGTGGCAACCAACTCCTCGTTGACAATTTTGATGACCTGCTGGGCTGGGTTAAGTGCTTTGGAAACCTCGTGTCCAACGGCACGTGCTCGTACACGCGCAACAAAATCTTTGACCACGCCATAGTTGACATCGGCTTCCAGCAACGCCAACCGTACCTCTCGCATAGCGGCATCGACATCGTTTTCCGAGAGTTTGCCGCGCCGACGCAGGTTTGTAAAGACGCCTTCCAGTCTTTCAGTTAGATTCTCGAACACAAGTGTTGGTTTCCTTATCTAAACAGAACGTATCTGATCTGAAAATAGATTTTCATGTCTGGTGGTGAAAATTATTTTT
>DYKW01000214.1 GCA_020722405.1 Anaerolinea thermophila | reverse complement strand
AGGTTTTTGCAGCGCGATCAGATTTCCATTTGGATGCCGAGTTCCACCACCCGGTTGGGGGGTATGCCGAAGTAGGTGGAAACGTTCCACGCGTTGCGGGAGAGGTAGGCAAAAATCTGTTTGCGCCAGGAGGACATTTCCCCCTTTCCGCTGCAGAGGAGGGTTTCACGGCTGAGATAAAAGGACGTGGAGTAAATATCCAGATCAAGGCCGTGCGCCGTTGCGCTTTCCAGAATCTCCGGGACAGAAGGGGTTTGCATGAAACCATAATAGGCCACGATGCGGTGGAAACCCTGCCCGAGGTGTGTAATCACAAGACGTTTTCCCCGGGCGACATAGGGGGTGCTGTCTGAAGAAACGATGGACAGAAGAACGATTCTTTCGGGCAGGGACTCGGTGTGTTTGAGAAGGTGCAGGAGGACCCGGGGGGTGCCGACCGGTGAAATCGCGAGAAAGGCGGCGGTGCCTGGGGTGCGGATGAGGTTATAGGTTTTGATGTCATTCAGGATGATCTCCACGGGGATTTGCTCATCCGCAAAGCGCCTTGCCAAGATGGCCCGGCCATCCCGCCAGGTGACCATGATCACCGTCAGGATCGCGGCCACAGCCACGGCAAACCAGCCGCCGTGGAAAAACTTGAGAAGGTTGCCGCCGAGATATGAAAGATCGACGAAGAGCAGGATGACGCTGAGCGAAAGCGCCTTCCAGGCTGGCCATTTCCAATTGTGGCGTGTGACGAAATAAAAGATGAGACTGGTGATGGCCATGGTGGCGGTGACCGCGATGCCATAGGCCGAGGCAAGCCGGGTGGACTCCTTGAAGGAGAGGGCGAGGGCCAGGCAGCCGAGCATCATGACGGCATTCACCCACGGCATGAAGATCTGTCCCTTTGTCTCGACCGAGGTATGCCTGATCTGGAGCCTGGGGAGATAGCCGAGCTGGATGGCCTGCTGGGTGATGGAGTACACCCCGGTGATCATGGCTTGGGAGGCTATGACCGTGGCCATGGTGGCCATGGCGACCATGGGATAGAGAAGGACCTTGGGGACCAGGCCATAAAAGGGATTGGCGGACGCCCCCGGAACTTCCAGGAGGAGCGCGGTTTGACCGAAATAATTGAGCAAAAGGGCCGGGAATACCAAGATGGTCCAGGAAAGACGTATTGCACTCCGGCCGAAATGCCCCAGATCCGCATAAAGCGCCTCGCCACCGGTAATGCAAAGCACAACCGAGCCGAGGACCACCAAGCCGTGGAGGCGGTTTTCGGCAAAGAAAGCGACTCCATAGCGTGGGTCCAGGGCTGCCAGAATCTTGGGCGTTTTCACCACCTCTGAAAGCCCGAGGATGGCGAGGGAGCAAAACCAGAAAAGCATGATGGGGCCGAAGACCTTGCCGATGCGCTCCGTCCCCTGGCTCTGGAACAGGAACAAGCCGAGCAGGATGCCGCATGCAATCGGGAGGACGAAAGGTTCGGCTGCCCGGGTGGCTACATTGAGGCCTTCCACCGCCGAGAGGACGGATATCACCGGCGTGATGAGGCCGTCTCCATAAAGAAGGGCGGCTCCGAAGATCGCCAGGGTGACGAGCTTCTTCACTATCTCTTGCGAGACCTCCTTGCCGCCTTTGCCTAAAAACAGGGAGGTAAGGGCGAAGATACCTCCTTCACCGTCGTTGTCCGCCCTCAAGATGAAGATCACATATTTGACGGTGACCACAATCATGAGTGACCAGAAGATCAAGGACATGACGCCGAGGATGTTGACTGGGGTGAGGGCCACCGCGTGGGAACCGTGGAAGCATTCCCTCACGGTGTACAGGGGGCTCGTGCCGATGTCGCCGAATACCACGCCCAACGCCCCCATGGACAGGATGAGCGTTTTTCGTAACGGGTGGCTATGGAGGTCGGGACCGAGGGCTTCCGGGGGGGCGGTTTGGGCAGGATCATGCGGTAACGGGCGCATGTCGTCTGATGGGGACAAGTGCATAAATTTGAAGTCCTTCTTGGGGTGGGAGACATCCTCGTGGACGAGGTCTCCCGGCTCTCACGGAAGGTCCCGGAGATCTACCTGCTCCTTACGACGTGAC
>DYKW01000213.1 GCA_020722405.1 Anaerolinea thermophila | reverse complement strand
TTCAGGTATTCCGCGCCACGCTGCGGCCGGGTCAGCGCGCGGGCGTGGTAGCCGTGCTTGCCGAAAAAGTCGTAGAGGTCGAAGTCGTTCATCTGCTCAGCATCGCGGATCACCTCGGGGCTGAGGTGGTCGCCCAGCAGGTAGTCGATGAGGCTGCGGCGCTTTTTCGCTTCCACCCACAGGGCGCGGAAGTCATCCAGGTTGTGGGCCTCCGATAGCACGCGGGCGATGACCTCACGCCGGTATTCGTCCACCGGTATCGGCGTGGCCACACCGCCCCGGTTCACCAGAATGAAACGGCCCTGTACATTGACGACCACTTTTTGCCCACCCATGACAGGCACTACCGGGCCTTCGTCATCCCCACCGTCGCCGCCATCGCCATCGTTGCCACCGCCGCCCCCACCGCCGGGCCGAGGCGGGTTGGTGATGAAGTCCACGCCAAACAGGTCGGTAACGCCGGTGTAGTCGTAGAGCCAGAATTTGTATTTCTGCGTTTCTTCGTGGATGCGGGTGCCGCGCCCGACCATCTGGTAGAACTTGATGGCCGATTGCAGGTAGCGGAAGAACACCACGGCGTTCAGGCGTTCAATGTCCACGCCGGCCTCCAGCAGATCGACCGTGCAGGCAATAAAGGCACGTTCGCCGCTGCCGCGCATGATTTCGATCTTGTCTGCGCCGCCCGCTGCCGTGCATTTGAAGGCGTAGTCGTCTTTGCGGGGTTTGTTGTTCTCTTTGCACCAGCGGGCATAGAGGTTGTTCATCTGCATGGCCACACGGTCGGCGTGCAGGTCGCGGGTACAGAAGATGATGACTTTTTGCTCCGGCCCGCCGTTGTCGCACAAGAGCTGGAACAGGTCCTCACACATCTTGGGCGTGCGCAGGTCGATGAACAGTTCGTCGTCGAAGTCCTTGCCGGTGTATTCGGCCTTGGTCAGATCCTCTTCGGTGAGCGGTTTGCCGGTTTTGATGTCGCGTGCACCTGCTTTGAGAATTTCCTCACGAGTGAAAACGCGAGCGTCAATATCAGCCTTGCGCTTGATGATTTCGCAGGCAGCGAGGTAGCCGTCTTCCTGCGCCTGTGCCAGCGTGTATTCGTACACCGGCTCGCCAAAGTATTCGACGTTGTGCGCGGTAATCGCATCGTCTGCCGCGATGGCGGCTTCCACGTCCTTGGATTTCTTGTCGTGCTTGGGCGGCTTCAGCTTGCGCGGCGTGGCGGTGAGGCCGATATGAATGGCGTTGGGGTTGCGGGTGAGCACCTGCGACCACTTGCCCCAGGCCGAGCGGTGGCATTCGTCGATGATGATGACGCTGAACGCGTCTTCACCGTAATGATCGGTGAGGAAACTGCCGTCACCGTTTTCGTCAATGCCCAGCGTCTGATAGGTAGCGATGTGGATGCGTGCATTGGCTGCGCCGTTCTGGCCGCGCACGGTTTCCACAATGCGAGCATTGCCGCCAAACGCGGCCTTGAGCTTGGTGTAAGCCTGCTCGCGCAGTTCGTCGCGGTCACACAGAAACAGCGCGGGTTTGGGCAACAGCCCCGCCTGTGCCATGCGCCACAGCAGGTTGGTGGCAATGATGGTCTTGCCGGCGCCTGTCGCCAGAGTGAGCAGCACGCGCGCTGCGTTGCCGGCCTGGCGTTCGAGGATGATTTTCTCGAACGCGGCGCGGATGGCAGCGTCCTGGTAGTAGCGAGAGGCTGACCAAGCGGGGCTGTCGGCCTGAAACAGCAGGGCAGCTTCAGGCGAATTCAGATTGATGCCCTTGTCCTTGGCGTATCGCGTGCACAGGTCGGGGTGTGGCGGGAACTCTTCCAGTGGATGCGGGCCCGTCTGGATGCCGCTGGGCTTGTCGTACTCGCCATAGAGGTGGCCATTGCTGGCAAACACATATTGCACGTCAAAGCGCGTGCAGTCCGCGTAGCCTTTGGCCTGCTCCATGCCCTTGAGCGGGTCTTCGCGCTCGCGTTTAGCCTCCAGCACCGCCACCGGCAGCGGCTTGGGCATGTCACCGACCTGGACGCACAGCAGGTAATCGGTTCGACCGCCGCGCTTGCTACGGCGACCTTTTGGCCCGGTGGGCTCC
>DYKW01000212.1 GCA_020722405.1 Anaerolinea thermophila | reverse complement strand
TCCCGTTCTGTCATCTCAGCGCTCTCTGCGTTCTCGGCGGTAAACAAATACAATTGGGAATTCGTTCTTGACAAAAGTAGAACATTTGTGCTATAACATAGTTACCATTGCAATGCTTCGAAACAAACGTTTCAGGTGCCTGTGTCCCGCTTGTCTACGGTACACTACCCATCCCGATGAGGATGGGAGAATTCTCGTCTATCCGGAGGTGTGTTATGAACCGCGCTTTTCCCCTTTCCTTCAAGGGCATTCGTATGCAGCGTGGCATGTTGTTTGGTACGCTCATTGTGGCTGCCTTGCTGGCTTTTGAGATTTTCAATTTTGGCACGACCGAATTTGCATTAGGAGATTTGCTGGGTGACCTAACTTTTCTAGGGGTGCGGTGGGCCAGCATTTTGGCAATTGCCTTCTGTGGCATAGATTTTGCCGGTATTGCCCGCATCTTCACTCCAGAACAAGGCGCAGACGAGCCAACAGAAGTGTGGTATTTGTTCGGTGCCTGGCTGTTGGCCGCGGCAATGAATGCGATGCTCACCTGGTGGGGTGTTTCGATTGCCATCCTTAACCATGAAACCCTGGGAAATGCCGTAGTGGCCCGCGAAACGCTGCTCAAAGTTGTGCCCGTCTTTGTTGCCATCATGGTGTGGCTGATTCGGGTGTTGGTTATTGGTACCTTCTCGGTGGCCGGCGACCGGATTTTCTCCCAATTGGATCAATCCCGTGCGCCTTCGGTTGCCAAATCTGCCAATTCTCGACCGACCTACCACCCGACAACCACCCGGCGGCCGGCTACAGCCACCTCGTTCCGCCCGGCGCCCAAAAGTGCTCGTCGAGACCAGTACACTCAGTATCATGAAGAACCCGAATACGCGCCGCTCGAGAGTGGCTATGCCCGCCCTGAACCAACCTACCATCCTGTTTCTATGAGCGCACCGGAAAATGGTAGAGGGTATCCTCGACGCTAGCCATGTACGATCCCTGGTACCCCGAAGATGAGGAAGTGTATCTCGATGAGGAATACGACCCTGAGGAAGAAGAATTTTGGCCTTATTCCGAAGAAGATACGCTTCCTCCCCACTCGCCGCAAGCATCAACCTCCCGCTATGAACTTGAATCGGGAGGTTGTTTTCTTCCCATGTTTATTGCACCATTGTTGGTGGTGGTATTGGGGAGCTTGTTTGCCGCGTGGGTACAATCTGTGGTCAGCGTGCCATCGGCACAGGCCGCGCGTAGAGCGGAAGTGGTTGCGCCCCCAGCCCCAGCACCAGAAGCACCCGCAGCCTCGGCAAGCGAACCTGAAGGTAAGGAAAAACTGGCGCCGTTCTTCACCCCCTCGGTGCAGTACTGGCGCAAAGATATCTTGCGCTGGGCGCGACAGTGGCAGATAGACCCGAACCTGGTGGCTACGGTGATGCAAATTGAGTCCTGTGGCAACCCGAAGGTGGTTTCACGCGCCGGCGCAATCGGGTTATTCCAGGTGATGCCCTTTCACTTTAGCGCTGACGATAATCCTTATGACCCGGATACCAATGCGGCGCGCGGTTTGGCTTATCTGCGTCGCGCTTTGGATGCTTTTGGGCAAGATGCACATCTGGCACTGGCTGGCTACAATGGCGGCATTGGGGGCGTCAGCCGGGGAGAAGCGCTCTGGCCGGCGGAGACGGTTCGGTATGCTTATTGGGGGAGCGGTATTTATGCTGAGGCACGTCAAGGGAAGAAAAACAGCGCCCGCCTGCAGGAATGGTTGAACGCAGGTGGCGCCAGTTTATGTGCCCAAGCCGAGGCGGCCATAGGGAAATGATAGACCCAGCCTGGCGAAACCGGTGGATAGTCCCCTACCAAGACGCAAAGGCAGGCGACAGCCGTTAGGCATCCGCCGGTCACCGAACGCTCCGCTTCACTTGCCGCCGACTCTGGCAAGACTCCTTCCAAAAACCAGAACCTATGCTGCCTCAAAGCGCGCATGCCCGCGCCGAAGGCGGTCAAGTGCAAGCGGTTGTTAGCCCGCTTTCTGATTGAAGTAGTATCAAATTTGTAACACTTCAAGGTTGACTTGTATACTTCAAGCGGGCATAAATTGCGCTTTTTCAAAAGTTTGAAATTTTAAGG
>DYKW01000029.1 GCA_020722405.1 Anaerolinea thermophila | reverse complement strand
CATGAAAAAATGATTTTCACCACCAGACATGAAAATCTATTTTCAGATCAGATATTGTTTACAGATTTCTGAACCATGCCCGTATCTTCTCGGACTTTTTGGGTAATCCAAAAACCGTATCTGTTTACCGCAGAGCCCGCGGAGAACGCAGAAAATCTAGAAAGTCATTCACCACCCGGCGAATGCCATCCTTCAGGCCCCTGACATTGAAGTTGATCAGCAAGCCCACCTTGCAACCAGAAATCTTCAGGTAGGAAAGCAACTGAGCCTGATGAACCGGCATCACCTCGACAATGACCGCTTCTTCGACGAGAAGATCCAGGCGGTAGCCACAATCCAGCTTGACCTCCCGATAGACCACGGGCAGGGGTTTCTGTTGTTCCACCTTCAGGCCGCGTTGGGCCAATTCAAAAGTCAGACAGGCTTCATACGCCGACTCCAGAAGGCCAGGCCCCAGAGCGCGGTGCACTTCAATAGTGGCACCGATCATGCTCTCCGTGATCTGGTCAAGATTTTCCCGTTCTGTCATCTCAGCGCTCTCTGCATTCTCGGCGGTAAACAAATACGTTGGGGTAATAGGGGCGAAAAACCTTTCGCCCACACCTACGCCGCCGGATGGTCAGCGGTCAGCCGCCGACCGTCGGCTGGCAGCCAGCAGCGTGCGAATAAAAGCGGGGATGCTGACCTTGCCGCCATGTAGCAGATGATTTGTTCGAAAGACGTTCGCGGCTGCCCGGATGAGCAGATAGTCGCTGAGTACCAGCAAAAGCATCGCACTTACTATCTGCCACCAGGGAACCGTCGTGGAGGCCATGCGCATCACCAGTGTCATCGGTGCGGTGGGCGGAATGAGCGAGAGCGCAATCGAGAGCGTACTGTGAGGCGCATCGATGATGACGGCGTTGAACATCATTGGAATAACTGCCGACAGTACAATCAACATGCTGACCTGAGAAGCCTCACGGCTACTATCTGCCAGTGCACCGGCTGCGCCCATGATGCTGGCGTTGAAGAAGTATCCTAGCACAAAAAGCCCCAGCGACCACCACAGCAACGTGGTTGACAAATGTATTTGTCCCAGCATAGCAGGCAACACGCTTGCTCCCATGCCTGCCAGGAGAAACGCCCCGCCAAACCAGGCCACGGCTTGTAGCAAGCCAAGCATCCCAAGCGCCAGGATTTTACCACTCAAAATGTCAATTGGCGACAGCGAACACAGCAGCGATTCCAGAACACGGTTTTCTTTTTCACGTTCCATACTGCTGAGCATGGTTGTAGCCGTGCCAAGCGTTACCATGTAAAACACCATCCCCAGCAGATAAGGTACGAAATAACTGGCGGGGTTGCCTTCGATATCCGCTTGTGGGGTTTCGCTGATGTTTTCCAGGTGTCGAAAGGCCAGTGGTTGGCGCACCAGGAGCGCCAGTTTGGGGTCCTTCAGGACGCTAACGGTCAGGAGCCGTTCAAGTGCATCCTTCGGATCATTTTCACTTATCTGGAGTTTCTCTTGCACGTAGATCGCCCGGCCGGTGGCGAGATAATCTGCCGGTATGCTGGCATAGGCACGTATTTTCCCGACTTGCAAATCGTGTAGGGCGCTTTCTTCATTTGGGTAGTATTGGATGGGAAACGACAGGTCCGCGGAGGAGTCGATGAATTTCTGAGGATCAACCAGCCCTATGGGGCGCGTATCGACTTCCTGGGAGACTAGTCCTTGCAGATTTTCCATCATGGATGGGGGAACGCTGCGCCCGTTGAGGATTCCGGCTACCCCCAGGATAACGAACCCCAGAAGGGGTATGCCCAATGCGCCTACCCAAAACGAAACACGACTGATGGTCGTAATGATTTCCTGCTTGAAAACCAGCACTTTGTTCATGAGGGTTCTCCCAGCATATCCTGCCAGATTTCAGCCAAGCGAATGCGCCGCCCATATTGCAACATGCCTAAACGCAGCACGCGCCCGGCCAGCCACAGGCTGCCGAGTGCCGAAAGCGTCAGCAGACCGATGGATAACCAAAATTGCCAATCGGGTACTTCTCCAAAACTCAAGCGCATCATCATGCTCATGGGGGCGGTCAGCGGAAACAGGCTGAAACCCACCACCAGCGGGCTATCCACAGCATTGATGAAAACACCGAGCAATATGAGCGGGAGCATGAGCGGCATAGTGACGAGACCGGTAAGTTGTTGTCCTTCGCTGGTGGTGGTCAGTGTTGCCCCAATGGCGGCCATCAGGCCGCACACCATCACAAAGGAGGGTGCCAGCACGAGCAGAATTTTCCCCATTAACCCCCAATCTACATCCAGGGCAGGGATGTCTGGTAATTGGGCGTGCATGAACCCAAAAGCAAGCAACGCCATGCCCAACCAGGCAATGACCTGCGTCATGCCAACCCCCAGGATGCCGAGCACTTTGCCGACCATGAGGTATTCTGGGCGGGTGGAGGTGATGAGCACTTCGATGGTACGATTTTCTTTCTCTTCAACCACGGCACGCACCAGGTAACCGCTGACGATGAATAGCCCCAAATAGAGTATTGTACTGCCAATGAAAGGCACCAACGTGCGCACTAACGTGTTGGCCAATTCGGTGGTGGTTTCTTCGTTCAAGGTGATGACATTCCAGGTCGTGCCTTCCAAGGCGCGTCGGGCAACCTCGGGTGGTAGGTCGGTCGTCAGGTTGACGCGCAGAAAGTCCTCGAACTGGGTTTCTGCCGCATCTCGAATGCGCTCGCGATACACCACCCGCACCGCTTCACCTTGCAGGTAGCCGGCCGGCAGTACGTAGTACCCGGCAATTTCCTTGTCATCCAGTGCCTGGCGGGCGGCGGCTTCATCGGTAAATGACAGCAGCGGGACGGAGTCGTAAACCCCATCTGATGGGGGTGGCGCCGGGATGGCGTGTGCCAGTATGCCGCTGTGGTCTACATAGCCGATGGGGGTTGTATCGTTCTCTACCGAAACCTTGATCCACACAACGAGCATGCCAACCAGGAACCACATCGGGACGCTGAGCAACGCGAGCAGAAAGCCTTTACGCAGCACATTGCGTTTGTATTCGTAAACACTCGTTTTCCAAATGGCATTCATGCTTCTTGTACTCCACGTTCGCGAGTTACCACATCGATGAAAATTTCATCCAGGGAGGGTGCGGCCACTTCGAAGCGGTGGATTGGGAAGCCGCGCGCCACCAGGGTTTGCAGCACCCCCTGTGGGGTTTGGCCCTCCCCCAGGGTCAGGTGCCAGGACCCGTTTTTCTGGTGGGTTGCCGAGACCCCAGGGAGTGGAGGCAACTCCTGGGGCGTGTCCAGCAGCACCGCGTTTCCCATGTAGGGGGCACGAATCTCGCTCAGCGTGCCGTGGAGCATGGTTTGCCCTTGGTTGATGAGCAGAATGCGGTTGCACAAGGCTTCGGCCTGGTGCATCATGTGCGTGGACATGATGATGGCTGTCCCCTGGGCGCGCAATTCATCAATCAGGTCTTTTACCATTTGTGTGTTGACGGGGTCCAACCCGCTGAACGGTTCATCCACAATCAACATCTCAGGGTGATGGGCAATGGTAGCGATGATTTGCGCTTTTTGCTGCATCCCCTTGCTGAGTTCTCTTACTTTTTTCCTGCGGTGTTCGTATAAATCAAAGCGTTGCAAGTAGGTATTCAAACGCTCGCTGGCCAGTTTGCCGCGTAGCCCTTTGAGTGCTAGCAGGTAGCGCAACACGCGTTCCAACGGGGCATCCTGGTAAAGGCCGCGTTCCTCGGGCATGTACCCGATACGGCGTTTCTTCTCCTCGCTCATTTTGCCGCCCAAAATGCTGACCGTGCCGCTATCGGGGCGGAAGATATCCAGGACAATGCGAATGATGGTCGTTTTCCCGGCGCCGTTTGGGCCGAGCAGACCAAAAATTTCTCCTGCCTCTACCGTGAAGGAGACATCGTCGACGGCCTGCACTTTGCCAAAGCGCTTCGAAATGTGAGATGTGGTAATGATGGACATATCTCCTCGTTTTGTATCATTTCAAGAATTGAGGGGAGTAGGGTACTATTTTAACGCCAAGACGCAAGGCCGCAAAGAAAATCACGTTGTTAAGTCGCGTAGTCGCTTAGTCACATAGTCAGGTAGTCGGGTGGTCGTAGGGGTCAAAGGCTTTTGCCCACGCTTGATGTCTGCCCTGACATCTTGGCGTTAAGGTTTTTGAGAGCAAAATTTGAGAAAATGAGAGTCGTCTGTGGACAAACTCCCAAAGTTAGCGGACACCCAAAGAACCTTTGCGTCTTAGCGGCTTTGCGTTGAGGCTTCAAAGTTTTTGGGTTGCCTCCCAAATTTGAGAAGATACCTCGTTTTCCTAAAAAAAACGTGTTGCGGTTCTGGTACCTTGTTGCTATTTGCCCCCTTGTAATTTGCGGTACAATCCAGGTTGTGGATGAGAAGACCATACGCAATGCCTTGCAGCCTTTGGAATTGCCTGCTGTTCGCTATTTGCCGGTAACCGCTTCAACCAATACCGAAGCCCTGCAGTGGGCCGCTCAGGGAGCGCCTGATTTGGCGGTTGTGATTGCCGATGAACAAACGGCCGGCCGTGGGCGGGATGGTCGGCGCTGGCATACGCCGCCGGGAGCGGCGTTGGCCGTCAGCGTGGTGTTGCGTGCCGGACCGGATGATGTCTACGGGCCGCCGCGGCTGGCGGGGTTAGGGGCTATCAGCATTGCCCTGGCTCTGCGGGATGTTTATGGTTTACCCGCACAAATCAAATGGCCGAACGATGTACTGCTTTCGGGGCGTAAGGTCGCCGGTGTGTTGGTAGAAACGGTCTGGCAAGGGGACGCCTGGCAATATGCCGTGGTTGGAATGGGCGTCAACGTCCGGCCGGCAGCGGTGCCAGCAGATGTGCGTTTTCCGGCCACGGATATCGAGCGCGTCCTGGGCAAAGGAGTGGTTCGATCGGAATTATTATACGAGATTTTGAAAAGCCTGGTTGCCTGGCGTTCTCGGTTAGGCTCCCCGGCTTTCATGCAGACCTGGGAGGGGCTGCTGGCGTATCGCGGCGAGACGGTCACTTTGATGCTGGCGCAAGCGCCCAATGTGACCGGTACGCTGGTTGGCCTGGCTGATGATGGCGTTCTGCGCTTGCGTCTGCCGGATGGAGGCCTGCAAATGTTTTCAGTGGGCGAAATTATACACCTGCGCTTATCCAATTGATGATAAAATGACCGTAGGAGGTATCGCATGAACCTGGATGATTTTCGCAACGATGCCGTCTTTCTCGATGATGATGACAAAGAAGCCGGCGCTGTGGAAGGCAGCGAACCCGAAAGCGGGTTGGACTTTGAGTATGCCGAGCCGATGGCTGGATCCCCTCGTTTGAGGAAACGCCGGGGCGGGGGTGGTCAATTCTTGGGCATGAGCGCGCCTCAGCGCCTCCTGCTAACGGCGTTGTTGTTCGTAGAAGTGTGTGCCCTGGGAATGTTCGTGTTGATTGCTACCGGGCGCGTGGTACCGCCAGGCATGTATTGAAAACGTGCGCGGTAGAGGACGGTCGCGACCGTCCCCTATCGCGCACGGCTGTCCGGCGGCGTGGAAGCCGTCTCTGCTATTCCTTTGCGTCTTCGCCGTTAAAGTTTTTAGGTTTCCCAAAACTCTGAGAAGATGGCCCTTTAGGATTTTCCGTGATGCGTTCCCATATCTGGCAGCGCACCGTGGGGCGGAATTAATTCCGCCCTACATCTGGCGGCACGCCACGCCAATTCCTAATGGACCGAGAAGATCCAGTGTGCAAATCATGAAATAGCCGCACCCCATAAGCTGGGATGCGGCTGATGTGATTCTTTTGGGGGCAAAGAGAAGCTTTACTCTTCTTCTTCCAGCGCCTGAATACGGGCTACAGATGCCACACTATCGTCTTCTTTGATGTTCATGATGGTAACGCCGCGCGTGGCGCGTCGGTATTGCCGAATTTGGGCTACTTTAGTGCGCAGCACGATGCCATTGGTGGAGATGAGTGTCAGGTCATCTTTCTGCTGTACCACACGGGCGCCTACAATGTTGCCCACAATGGGGAGTGCTTTGGGGGCAATGGTCAGCACACCTTTTGTGCCGCGTCCTTTTCGAGGGTATTCGCTCAACGGCGTGCGTTTGCCAAAGCCGCGTTGGGTTACGATCAGCAAATCTCCATTTGGTTCTACAATCTCCATGCTTGTGACGGCGTCGTTGCGCGCCAGGCGAATGCCGATTATGCCACCGGCGGCTCGTCCCATCGAACGTACCTCGGTTTCGCTGAAATGCAAGGCGCTCCCTTTTTCGGTAATCAACAAAACATCATTCTCCCCACTGGTCAGATGTGCCCAGCCCAATTCATCGTCGTCGTTTAGCCCCATAGCAATCAACCCGGAGGGGCGCACAGAAGCAAACTCGGAGAGCGCTACTCGCTTGATTTTGCCCTTTCGGGTAGCCATGATGCAATAGTTGGCCGCGTCGAAGTCGGGGACGTCAATAGCCGCGGTGACGGCTTCTTCGGGAGCCAGATTCAGGATATTGACAATGGCAATGCCGCGTGCGGTGCGCCCAGCATCTGGAATCTGGTAAGCCTTTTCGGAATACACCTTGCCCTTGTTGGTGAAAAATAGCACGGTATCATGGGTGCGGGCTGAAAACATCATCACGACTTCATCTTCGTCGCGAGTTGCATGCCCTTGGACGCCGCGTCCGCCGCGCCCCTGTGCCCGGAAAGTCTGGGTGAGTTGTCGCTTGATGTAGCCACGTTGTGTGATGCTGATCAACACCCGCTCATTGGGTACCAGGTCTTCTTCGCTGAAATCTTCGTTGATGTCCACGGCGATGAACGTGCGGCGTTCATCCCCGTATTTCTCGGCTACTTCCTGCAAGTCGGTGTGGATCACTTCCAGGACTTTGTGGGGGTCGGCCAGCAGACTGCGCAAGTATTCGATTTCGGCGATCAATTGGCGCTGTTCCTCCTCGATTTTTTGACGTTCCAGGGCCGCCAGACGGCGTAATTGCATATCCAAAATCGCCTGCGCTTGTTTGTCGCTCAGGCTGAAGCGCTTCATCAGACGTTCCTTGGCGACATCCGCATCTGGCGATTGGCGAATCGTTTCGATGACTGCATCCAGGTTGGCAAGCGCAATCAGCAGCCCCTCCAGGATGTGGGCACGTGCCAGCGCTTTATCTAATTGGAAGCGCGTGCGGCGGGTGATGACTTCGACACGATGCTGGATGTAAATCAGCAGGGCACGTTTGAGTGGCAGGAGGCGTGGTTCGCCCTTCACCAGAGCCAGCATTTGCACCCCAACGGTGGATTGGAGTGGCGTGTACTTGTACAACTGGTTGAGTACCTTTTGTGGGTAAGCACCGCGCTTCAGTTCTACAATGATGCTCATTCCCCGGCGATCGGATTCGTCCCGCAAGTCTGAGATGGCATCGATCTTCCCTGAACGCGCCAGGTCGGCAATGTGTTCGAGCAGCCCGCTTTTGTTGATTTGATAGGGAATTTCGGTAATCACAATGCGGTGACGGCCGCCGCTCATCTCTTCGATATGGGCTTTGCCGCGCAAGACGATGCGCCCTTTCCCACTGCCGTAGGCCTGCCGAATGCCTTCCGAGCCAACGATTACGCCGCCGGTGGGAAAATCAGGGCCGGGGATGAGTTCCATCAGCGTTTCTACGGTGATTTCATCTTGCCGGTCGTAGTGTTCGATGACATAATGCAGGGCGGCAACCACCTCCCGCAGGTTGTGTGGTGGGATGTTGGTTGCCATGCCAACGGCAATGCCCGATGAGCCGTTCAGCAGGAGATTGGGCAAGCGCGCCGGCAACACCACGGGTTCCTGGAGGGTGCCATCGAAGTTTTCACTAAAATCTACCGTGTTTTGTTGGATGTCGGCCAACATTTCTTCGGCAATGCGCCCCATACGGGCTTCGGTATAACGCATGGCTGCCGGGGCGTCGCCATCAATCGAGCCGAAGTTGCCTTGCCCATCTACCAATGGGTAGCGCATGGAAAAATCTTGCGCCAGGCGGGCCATCGCATCGTACACCGCGCTATCGCCGTGGGGGTGGTATTTCCCCAGTACCTCACCGACGATACGGGCAGATTTCTTGTACGGACCGGTAGCCCGCAGCCCCATATCGTACATCGCATACAAAATGCGACGGTGGACGGGTTTCAACCCGTCTCGAGCGTCCGGCAGGGCGCGCGCTACGATAACGCTCATGGCATAATCCAGGTATGCCGAGCGCATTTGTTCATCAATATCGACGTGTTGTACGGTACCTATTTCCATGATAAAACGGGTGTCTTTCCTTATGCGAACGTGAGAGAGCCTCCTGCTCAATTCCCTGGACAGGAGGCCGAAAGTATCCCTAATTATACCGTACTTGTTGTGATATCATCCCGCCGTAATCGAAAATTTTTCTCACTAAAGACGCGAGCAATGGCCGTCTGAGGATTGACAATCATTTACCCTGACTGCCGGGCCCGTTCGGATGCTTTGGTGGCGGACATCTCTCAGGGGGTGCTGCCCCTCTCTAGGGATGGCCTCCCACCTGAAAGTCCGGGAGACGAACCCCCTCATGGGGGGCGCGCGAACCCTGTAGGGCGATTCGGCCCCCAGGTGCGGTCATTTTCTCATAATTTCGTGGGCGCACTTTGGTATAATCCAAGCATGTGGTAAACGTAAGTTTGCCGTGTCGAGGCGAAAGAATCCCATAAACGACTATCCGACTACCCTTGAGATTGGAGGTTGCTAACGCATGAGTGAAGAATATTTCTACCCGAACCGTTGGGGGCGCGTGGTTTTGACCTCGGCTGAGGAAATCCTGGGCGAGAAAGGCGTGGCGGCCTTGTTGAACCTGGCCCGGCTGCCTCATTTGATTGGCAACTACCCTCCCGATAACATGGAAAAGGGCTTCCCCTTTGAGTATGTTTCCCAAATTCAACGTGCTTTTTGGGAAATGTATGGTAGCCGTGGGGCGCAGGTTTTCGCCACTCGAGCCGGCGAGCAATCCTTTGCCGATGGCTTATCGCAGTTTGGTAAGGTGGCGCAGGCGGCGCAAATGGCCATGCGCATTGGTTCGCTGCAACAGCGCATTAAGGTTGGCCTGGAATTTTTTGCCAAGTTTTTCAATGCGGTCAGCGACCAGAAAGTACGCGTCGAAGAGGACGAAACCCATTGGAAGTGGATTATCGAGCGTTGCCCGATGTGCTGGGGGCGCACAGCGAATGAACCGGTGTGTCACCTGGCGGTAGGCGTACTAAAGGCGGCTACCGGCTGGGCCAGTGAAGGCGAACGCTTTCGTATAAAGCCGGTAGAATGTATCGCCATGGGGGCCAAGGAAGGCGTTATTTTGATTGACAAACCCTGATTCAGTGAGGTGGTATGGTGCACTTAGATGTGGTACGCATCGAAAAACCGGAACCAATCAATTTCATTCTGGGGCAAACGCATTTCATCAAAACCGTGGAAGACCTCCACGAGACGCTGGTGAATGCGGTACCTGGAATTAAATTTGGCTTGGCGTTTTGTGAAGCATCCGGGCGGCGACTTATCCGTTGGAGCGGCACGGATGAGGAGATGATTGCTCTGGCGCAGCGCAATGCCGAAGCCATTGGCGCCGGACACAGTTTCATCATCTTCTTGGGGGAGGAATTTTTCCCCATCAACGTGCTCAATAGCGTGAAGATGGTGCCAGAAGTGACACGTGTTTACTGCGCGACGGCTAACCCCACGGAAGTCATCGTTGCGCAAACCGAGCAAGGGCGCGGCATCCTGGGCGTGGTTGATGGTGGTTCTCCGCTGGGCATCGAAGACGAAGAAGGTATTGCCTGGCGTAAAGGTTTCTTACGTCAGATTGGCTACAAAGTAGGGTAGCGATGTGGCCGCTTTGGGCTGATCATCTCGACAAGGCGCGCCAATGGCCGGTGCGTTTGAGAGAGGCCGGTTATCGTTTAACCGCGCCGCGGCGTGTGGTGGTAGAAGTTATCGCCCGCAGTTAGTACTTGATGACGCCCCAGGTGATCTTTGACCGCGCCCGTTAGCAGAATGCAAAAGGCAGGGTGCGACGATGAACGATAGTGTCTTCTCAGGGTTTTTGGGTTGCCCAAAAACCTTGAGACCTTAACGCAAAGTCGCGAGGGCGCAAAGACAGGTGACGGGCGTTAGCCGTCAGTGTTTAGTCTTTAGCGCGGCTCTGCGTCTTAGCCGTTGAAATAGCAACCCACTCCCCCGAATTTTTGAGATGATACCAACAGTAGACTGTAGACGGCACTGCCTGCCCGCTCATGGCATGGGTGGCAGTGCCGTGCTGGCGGCTTCGATGCGCCCTAGTATTTCAGCGCTTTCGGCCTCGTCGGCCAGGTGGATGCTGCCATCACCATCGGTATAGATGGGAATCAATTCGTAGCCGGCAAACTGCGTTCCCACAAAGCGCACGCGCAACAACACGGATTGCTGGTTTTTGTGGTCCCAGGTTTGGTCGAAGACCATATTCCCCAATCCGTAGAATACCGGAACACCATGCAGGTATTGCATGGCTTGTACCACGTGGGTGTGGTTGCCCACCACTAAATCGGCGCCGGCATCCACGGCTATTTGGGCGTAAGTGCGTTGATTCCAGTTGGGGTTGGGAGAATATTCCGGCCCCCAGTGTGGTATCACAATAACTACGTCGCCCACCTGACGCGCGGCAGCGATAGCCTGACGCAAGTATTCTTCGTTTAGAGGGGCAATGCCGGGGGTGCTTTCATCGGCAAAGGCACTTTGTTCGATTTCTCCTAACGAGACGATAACAAACCGCACGCCATGGATTTCTAAAACGACAGGTTGAAGCGCCTGTTGCAGGTTTTCCCCGGCCCCTACCGGCTGAATGCCGACCGCCCGCAGGTTGGCAAGGGTATCCAGAAAAGCGCGCTCACCACAGGTGAGTGAGTTGCAATTTTTGATGTGATTGGTGGCTACGCTCATGACGTCGAATCCGGCGGCAGCCAGCGCGTTGGCATTGTTGCTGCTGCCTACCAGTACGAAGGTCTCGATGCAGCCGGTCATCGGTGCGTAGTCGCTGAGGGAGGCGTTGAGCGTGCCAATAGTGGCATCGGCATCTTGCAGCAGGGAGCGGACTTCGGCGTAGATGTAGTCGGCGTTGCCGTGGGTATCCACCCCGGCCTGTACGCAGCGTGCCGGTACGATTTGCCCGCTGAAGAGCAGGACGGTTTTTGCCGGTGTGGGGTTGGGTGTTGGGGTGTCTGGCACGGCGGTTGGTTGCTGTGCAGAGGTAAGGTTGGCATGAGGGATGGCTATGGTTGGACTGGGCCGCGGCGTGGCCGTGGCTTGCCCCAGCACAAAGACCCCTTCGGCGGGCTGTACGGTAGCGTTCGATGGAATGCTGGCTTGTGCCGGTTGACAGGCGCTCATCAGCAGGGCGAGCGCAAGGAAAAGGAGGGTGCGATACAAGGGAGAAGTTCGAAGAGGGTTCATTGGTTGCCGAGATTGTCGAGAGATTCGTCTTTGGAGTGTTGTGTTGTCCGGTCGTATGCCCATTGGGCATGCCGACGTATCAGAGGTTCCGGGTCATCAAGTGCATTTTTCAAGGCCGGCCGGACTTTTGGGGTGTACCTGTTTCCCAGGGCGACGGCCACGTTCCGCAGGTAGCCGCGTCGTTTGGCGCGCTTGATGGGGCTGCCCTTGAATTTGCGGTTGAATTCCTGTGGGGTCAGCGCTAAGGCTGACGTTAAATCTGGGTTGGGCAGCCCCTCGCGGGGGGCGAAAGCCACTTCCCTGGGGGGCGCGGCAAACCTCAGGTTCCAGGGACAAACCATTTGGCACACGTCACACCCAAAAATCCAGTTGTCCAGATGGGGCCGTAAAGCATCCGGGATTTCCCCTTTGTTCTCGATGGTCAAATAGGAGATACAGCGTTGGGCGTCCAGGGTGCGGGCCGGCAAGATGCACTGCGTGGGACAGGCATCGATACAACGGGTGCAATTGCCGCAGTGATCGCTGACGAAGGGTGGGTCGGGCTGCAAGGCCAGAGCGAGCAAAATTTCGGCCAGGAAGAAGTAAGAACCCACGCGCGGTGCAATCAGGCAGGTGTTTTTCCCAATCCAGCCCAGCCCGGCGCGTTGTGCCAGGTCGCGTTCCAGAATGGGGCCGGTGTCGGTGTACCGGCGGTTGGGGACGGGAGCACCTGTTTCGGCTTCGATGAAGGCTACCAGGGCTTGCAGGCGCGGCGGGATGAGGTCGTGATAGTCATCTCCCCAGGCATAAGAAGCCACCCTCCCTTGCGTGGGGGCCGGTTCTTCGCCGGTTTGTGGGGAGTAACGCATCCCCAATACCAGAATGCTTTGGCATTCCGGCAAGATGAGGCGTGGGTCGGCACGGCGAGCGAGGGCGCGTTCGCCGGCTAAGTAGTGCATACTGCCATGCCGACCCGCTGCAATCCATTGCGCATAGGTATCGAAGTGAGGCGGGGGATCACAGGTGGTGATGCCCACCAGATCAAACCCCAGTTGACGGGCCTGTGCTTTGATGCGTGCTTCCAGGTTCATCAGCGTTCTACGCGTAAGGAAGACCACACGCCCCGGTCACCACTTGGCGAGCCGTCGGCATCCAGGAGCAGAATGAAGCGCACTTCTTTGCCGGCTAGGTCGTCCAGGCTGAGGTCTATTTTGACCGGTTTCCCATCGCAAGTGTGCTCCCATTGTCCCAGCGTGTGGACGGTGCCGTCACCGGTGTCTTTGTAGCGGATGATGAAGACTGCTTTGCCTGGGCCGCAGGAACCGTCGCTCTCGGCTTGAAAGGCCAGCAAGCCCTTGAGCCGGTCGCCGCGATAAACCTGGTAAGCCGGGTAGGTGCCGCTCACGACGCCATCGTTGTTTTGCGGGGGGATGGTGAGCAGCACGGTGCCGGTAGTGCGTCCATCTTCCAAAGTGAGACCAGATTTGATGCCAACGGCGCCGTGTGGGTCACTCTCAGCGCCGTCGTAGGTCAGGCTGCCCGTCTCGCTGCCGGTGTCGTACTCCCAGGTGGCACTAGAGGCCTGTGCCAGAAAATCGAAGGTCATGCCGCCGGGCAGTGTGACCTTGATGCGTACCCAAAAAGCCTTGTTGGCTTGCTCACCGATGCCAAAGGTAACACCTTTGTCGTCGCGCAGCAACCAATCACCCTGATAAGTGCCCAAATCATTGGGGGCAGTCAGGCTGACGGATAAATCTACCGTTTGGTTGGGAGCGACGGTGGTGTTGAGGGGAATTTCTACCGTATCTCCCATTTTGTCGCCTTCAGAGAAGACCAGGGTGTAGTTGGTGTTCCAGGTACAAGTACCGGTGTTCTTCAAGCGCCAGGTTTTGACGAAGGTATCACCTGGCCGGAATTGCGAGTCATCCGGTACGGTCACATCGGTGACGAAGCCCGCTCGATTGCAAGGCGCGGCCGGGGTATTGGTGGCAATGGGGATTGGCGTGCTGGTGGGTGCGCCGGGTGCGGCG
Organism: Anaerolinea thermophila; assembly: GCA_020722405.1. Taxonomy (GTDB): domain Bacteria; phylum Chloroflexota; class Anaerolineae; order Anaerolineales; family DRKV01; genus DRKV01. The sequence goes on along the minus strand of DYKW01000029.1, from coordinate 869 downwards.
GTGTCGGTTGGTGCCGGGGGCGTGGTGGCCGGAGGCAGCACCGTGATCGGTGCAGGCGTGATGGTGGGCTGGGAGGTGCCTGCCAGGATGGTTTGTTGGGCAGCAATCGTTTGTGCTGCAATTGTCTCGATGTTCGCGGCGGGGGGTTGGGTGGCCGGATTGTTGGCCGAAGGCAAGTTGCAGGCCGTTAGTCCGATGAATAGAAATAGCAGGATGGCGATTATTCGAGGGCGCATACTTCCTCCTCAGGGGTGAAAATAACGGATGGGAACAAAATGTTTTTGGGGAGACTTCCCAGACTATTGTACCCCTTTGCGTTGTTCGTGCGCCTTGCAATCTCGTAGAAATGATGTGGGTGCGTTTCATTTCAGTTAAACCGTCCCGAAGGTTGGCTAAAACGACCAAAATTTTCCCACAAAACCTTCGGGACGTTCTTTCTTATAACTCATTTGAAATGCACCCAAATGATGTTTGGCTATCAGAGGGCTTGTCTAAAATTGGTGTCTGGCGAAACCGGCGGATAGCCAAATAGTCCACAGATAGTGCAGATTTACCCTGTGGGTACGACGACGCAGATTTTTTTAAGTCACTTTACGGCGAAAAACCATGACTTTGCCGCAAAAAGGGCAGGTATCCTCTCCGAGTAGGGGAAAATGCCCTAAAAACCGAGTTTTTAACATGTTGTCCCTTAATTTGCCGATTCTAGGCAGAAAAGTGGTAGTTTTTTTGCATTGGCTTCTGAAAAACCGGTTGTTTCAGAGCACCCAACCAGTATCATCTCAATAATTCGGGGTAGTGGTTTGTTATTTTAACGCTAAGACGCAGAGCCGCAAAGAAAAAGCCGTTTTTAGTCGCATAGTCGGATAGTC
>DYKW01000211.1 GCA_020722405.1 Anaerolinea thermophila | reverse complement strand
CCCGCCATAGACGTTGCCTACGCCCCGGCCTGTCCCGCGACAGACCTGCGCGGCAACCCCCGCCCGCAGGGCGCGGGTTGCGACATCGGCGCGTATGAGGTTTCCGCAGCCACGTCGGAAGTCTTTGTTCACCTGCCGATGATACAGAAATGAATTCTGCGGTTAAGTCCATAACCGGCAAATACACTCCCCTGACGCCCTCGCCCTGTCTGCCTGCCGCCGAATACCGCTTTGCCAACGAAAATACCTGGGACGCGGAACACGGCTGGAATGTGCTTGGCAATCTCAGCGTCCGGGAATAGTTTGCGGTTTTTGGGTAAGTTTGAGGGTGTTACATCTAATTTTCTCCGCTTTGGCAGGATGCTGACCTGGCGGCTTTTGCCGTGCCGCGAAACTTCATTCTGCAGCTTTTGTTATTTTTTACTGACGTTCTCGCTCTCTATCTCAAATGTCTCGTAATGCGCTTCGGTATGCAAGGAATTGTCATTGCGCCCCTCGATAACGTGGGCGATTTCTCCATGATGATAGAACACGATACGCCAATCTGTGACAGATTCTTCGCCCCACACGGAAACCGTAACCTGATGTTTTCCTGCGGAGGTAATGTAAGGAGTCAGGTTGTAACTACCAAAGACCCCAGAAGGAGATGGATAACTTCCGGCTACGGCGATGTTGTCAATTAGAACAACCGCCAGACCGTTGGATTGAATCTCCACTACCCAGGGGGTAGAGGATGTTAAGCCTGAGCTGGATGGCGCCGCCTGGCTGGATTCTGATATCCTCTGATGACGACCATCACCCCACAAACGTATAGTTTGCCAATAGGCAATACTCCAGTCATCTACGCAGGTTTCGGCATCGGTTACCCTGGTCTCCCCTCGATAGGCGAGTCCAAAATTCCATCGCGCTTCTCTGGGACCGTTGAGATTGATAAAGGTCACTGTAATCGGCTGTTCCGCGCTTTGATATGCCGCCAGATTGACGACTGCGTCAATACCGCTATTGCTGTGGGCCGCGATGATATGCTGGTTGACCAGTATCAGGTTTCGGTCGTCCACTCCGGCAAAGCTGGTTAGTATCCAACCCTGTGGGCTGACCGCTGCTACGAGTTGGGGCGTTAGAAGCATGAGCATTACCATTAAAAAGAAAGCCCCGGTGATGCCCCAGAACCATTTGGGGATACCGAGAAAATGGCTTCTCTTTTGCCAGACGCTGCGCAAGATGGAAGAGGGAGAAATTTGTGCGCCTTCTGTTATTTTTTGAGATGGCTGGCTTTCTGTTTCCGGTTTTCTCCCAGGATACAGCCGATGAAGAGCGCTGTCTATGTTTGGGTGCTCTCCCTGTTCGAGAAATGTCCGCATCCAATCGGCTGAGAGCGAGATGTTCTCCATCAACGCCTGGGCTAACTGTTCCAGCGTTTCGGTATCGGGCGGCAAGTGACCTTTGCGCCAGTGTTGGATAGTGAAGCGTGACTTCCCGACCCTGCGCCCCAACTCTGTTTCGATAGAGTTGATGGTTTTACTCCTATTCTTCGCCCCAATCATAAGGATAGATTCTGTTAATAATTCCCCAAACCGTTTAGCAGTCATGGCGGGTCCTTGCTGATTACTGAAAGTGATAATGCTGCTGATTGCAAACTTTCGGAGTGATTTTCCAACTTTTCGTAACGCATTTGTTTGGTTAATTTTGCTACAATCACGCTCAATGGTCAAGTAAATTCTATACACTATGAACAACAAAAGAGGCGGCAGATGAAGTATTTACATTATGAAGTTAGTACCAATAGTGATGATGTAATCGAAGTCACTCTTGATAGTCAAGCAAATGTTCTTTTGCTTGATTCTTGGAATTATTCCAGGTACAGGGAAGGAGAAAGTTTTGAATATAGAGGAGGATGGGCGAAGCAGTCCCCGGTGCGTTTTTCTCCAGGGTCAGGAAACTGGCACGTTGTTGTGGATTTGGGTGGGTACGCTGGGAGTGTCGGTGCGGGCGTTCGAGTTATACGATAAAAAGAACGCCGATTTTTAAGGTTTCAGCCCCTCAGCGCAATGCTAAAGAATCCAGAAAGGAGTCGAATCACCCTAAAAATACCGTCTTTTATGTTGAAAAACCTTTACCACCTCATT
>DYKW01000028.1 GCA_020722405.1 Anaerolinea thermophila | reverse complement strand
GGACGGTGTGCCGCTCTCCCCAAATTATTGAGAAGATACCCTAGGTCCTTTCGAGATGAGGGATTCTCGCGTGGGTTGGCCGTAACCAAATGTGCCGCGTATCTGCTCTGAAAATAGATTTTCATGTCTGGTGGTAAAAATTACCGGAGTCTGGTAAAACCGGCGGATAGCCGAAATAGCCCACAGACGGCGCAGATTTACTGCGGGTACGATGACACAGATTTTTCAAGTTACCCAACCACCCAATCACCCAACTACCGAACTACCGAACTACCCAACTACCCGACTACCCGACTACGTGACTAAGCGACTACGCGACTTAAAACGTATTTTCTTTGCGGCTCTGCGTCTTGGCGTTAAAATAGTAAACCATAGTAAACCACTACCCCGAATTTTTGAGATGATACCTTTGTAGTAAGCAAAGCAATGGAAAAAACAACAAATCAGTACAACACGAGGATGCCCTCATGACAAATCAACCTACCTGGATTGGCAAAAAACTAAAAGGCCGGTACGAAATTTTGGAATTACTCGGTCAGGGGGGCATGTCCGCCGTATACAAGGCCTACGACCCCAACCTGAAGCGCGAGGTGGCTGTGAAATTGATTCACCCCCACCTGTCCACTGACCCCGAGTTCGTACGCCGCTTCGAAGCCGAAGCCGCCGCGGTAGCGCGGCTTAGCCACCCCAGCATCGTGGACGTATACGATTTCGACCACGACGAACAGGCCTACTTTATGGTGCTGGAATATCTGCGAGGAGAAACCTTGCAACAACGCCTGCGCCACCTCAATGAAGCAGATAAACGCATGGGCCTGGAAGAGACCATCAAAATTTGCGCGCAGGTGTGTGAGGCGGTAGATTACGCCCACCAAAGCGGCGTAATCCACCGCGATTTGAAACCGGCTAACGTGATGATCACCCCTGAAGGCAAAGCCGTGCTGATGGATTTTGGCATCGTCAAGATGGTAGGCGACCAACATCACACCGCCACCGGCACAGTGCTGGGCACAGCACGCTACATGTCCCCCGAACAGGTACGCGGCGACGCTGTCGATCAACGCAGCGATATCTACTCCCTGGGGGTGATGCTGTACGAAATGCTCAGCGGCAAACCGCCTTTCGACGCCGAATCGGCTATGACGGTGATGCGCATGCACTTGGACGAGCCTGTGCCCGATATCCGTGAACTCGTGCCCAGCATCCCAAATGCCATGCTGGCAATTTTGCAACGCGCCCTGGCCAAATTCCCCGATCAACGCTACCAAACGGCCGGGGACATGGCCACCGATTTGCGCGCCGTTTTAGCGGCTTATCCAACCGAACGCAGCCACACCCTGGCACTGGAAACACCGCAGGTTGCCGTGCCCTCGCCTCAGGCGGCACAGCCCGCGTATCCGGCCAAAGATGCTTACAAAAGCCAACCATCAGCGCCGAGCATTACTCCCCAAGCGGTAAAACCTTTCCCCCCTTCAGAAGACATCCAAACGCCACCCCCACAAAAGAAAAATTCGTTTTCCTGCCTCATGATAGGTGGACTGGCACTGCTCATCCTGCTATGCCTGGCTGCCGCAGCCGTGTTCACGATTTCCAGATTAAACCGACGTAACGGGGAAGTGAGCGTGCGAGTACAGCCATCGACGGTTTCCGTCGGACAGGAATTCAACGTACAAATCGCCATCCGTAATCCGCGCAACGCCCCGTTGCAGGTAAATGCCATCAACATCCCCCCGCAACTATCTCGGGCCGGGGAAATATTGAGCGTCTCTCCCGAACCCATAGAACGCCGCCCCTCTCCCAATGGGATGGAATTGCATTACAACTTGCAGGTGCCGCCTCACAGCGAAAAAACAATCACCTTCCAGGCGCGCGCCGTCCAACCAGGCGATTATGTCGCCATGCTTGGCATCAAATTCGGAGGCTCGGTTAGCGAAACGCCCCTGCGCGTGGTCATTCAACCGGGCACCACAGAAAGCACAACCTCGCCTCCCCCAGCGGCACAAACCACGCCACAATTACCTCAAACTGCCCCTTCAGGCACAACCCCATACCAGGCGGTCGTACAAATCATCGCCATTGTGAACCTGGATGGCACACTGGAAGAAGGCTGGAGCGGTTCCGGCACATTGCTAACCCCCGATGGTCTGATTCTCACCAATGCACACGTGGCCCTCTCGGATGAGTATTACCACGTGGAAAAACTCAAAATTGCCCTCACCATCAGCCAAGATGAACCGCCTCAAGCGCGCTACTATGCTGAGGTCGTGCAAGCCGACGAATCCCTGGATATCGCCGTCCTACGCATCGCCACCGACCTGGATGGCAATCCCGTTGACCCACAGGCGCTCAACCTGCCCTTTGTCCCCCTGGGAGATTCAGACAAACTCAACTTGGGCGATGCCATCACCATTTTGGGATACCCCGGCATTGGTGGCGAAACCATCACCCTCACCAAAGGGGAAGTGAGCGGTTTCACCGCCGAAAGAGGGCGCGGCAATCGCGGCTTCATCAAAACTTCGGCCACCATTGCCGGTGGCAACAGCGGAGGGCTGGCCATCGACGAGAAAGGGTATCTAATCGGCGTCCCCACACAATTGGGATATGGCGGCGAAGATCAATTCGTAGATTGCCGTGTGCTGGCAGATACCAATGGCGATGGATACATTGATGAAGATGACAACTGTGTGCCTACCGGCGGCTTCATCAACGCCTTGCGCCCCGTCAACCTGGCGCGCCCGTTCATCGAGGCCGCATTGCGAGGCGAGGTCAACATCGTACAGGCCGAACCCCCCACACCCTCTCCATCACAGGATGTGCCGGTTGGCGGGCAAGTGTTATACGAAGAACACTTCTCCAGCAACAGCACCTGGGACGAATTCGAGAGCGATAACGCCAAAGTTTCCATAAGTAACGGCGCCTACTACGTGCACGTACAACCCGAAAACTACTACGGCTGGGGAAATGCCAATCAGCATTTCGATAACGTCTTGATCACCGTCGTGGCGCAGCCCACCCAACCGGTCGGCAACGCCGACTTCGGGGTGTTCTGCCGCTATCAGGATGAAAATAACTTCTATGCCCTGGAAATATCAGAAGACGGCTACTTCGCAATCTGGAAGCAAATGGATGGCGAATACGTCTCCCTGGTGGATTGGACCGCCTCCGACCTGGTGCCCTCCGATGGCAGCGCGGTCACTATTCAGGCTGCCTGCATCGGTAACAACCTCACCCTGGGCGTTGACGGAAATGTCCTCGCCGAAACCCAGGACGACACCTTCAGCAGCGGCGATATTGGCCTGGTTGCCGGCACATGGGATACCGGCGGCGTAGAAATTCGCTTCGATGACGTCATCGTTTATGCGCCCTGATACGCCCATCGAAGCCATCATCGGCTTGGAAGTCCACGCCGAGATGCAGACCGCCTCAAAGATGTTTTGCGGTTGCCCGGTGGTAGATTTCACCACCGCAGAACCCAACACCGCCGTATGTCCGGTCTGTGCGGGCATGCCTGGCGTGTTGCCGGTTATCAACCATCAGGCCGTGGAGTACGCCTTACGCGTAGCGCTGGCGCTGGACTGCCGTATTGCAGAAACCAGCATCTTTGCCCGCAAAAATTACTTCTATCCCGACCTGCCTAAGGGATACCAGATTTCCCAATACGAATTTCCTCTGGCCGAGGAGGGACGGCTACCTATCCGGACCCCACAGGGGGTGCGGCAAATCCGGGTGCGGCGCGTCCACCTGGAGGAAGACACCGGCCGCCTGACGCACTACCAGGAAGGAGAACACGCCGGCTCCCTGGTAGACCTTAATCGCGCTGGCGTAGCACTGCTCGAAATCGTCTCCGAACCGGATATGCACACCGCCCTCGAGGCCCGCATTTACGGCGAGACTTTACGGCGCTTACTGCGCACCCTGGGTGTCAACAGCGGCGATATGCAAAAAGGTGTCATGCGCTTCGAAGCCAACGTCTCTGTACGTCCAGGCGGAGCAGACTGGTTGGGGAACCGGGTAGAAATCAAAAATCTAAACAGTTTTCGTGCCCTGGAGCGCGCCGTAGAATACGAAATCGCCCGTCAAAGTGAGATCCTGCGCAACGGCGGCACAGTAGCCCAGCAAACTGTCGGCTGGGATGAGGCCCGCGGTCAAACCGTGATTCAACGCAGTAAAGAAGAAGCCCACGACTACCGCTACTTCCCAGAGCCAGATTTGCCCCCTCTGGTGGTCGGTTCCACATGGATAGACCAGGTGCGCAGTACCTTGCCCGAACTGCCGCACGTGCGTCAAGAACGCTTGCAAATCCAATACAGCCTCCCGCCTGAAAGCGCAGCCCTGCTCGTGGAGGAACCTGAACATGCAGATTACTTCGAAGCCTTAGCCACCGCCACCCAGGCCGATAGCACAACGGCTGCAAATTGGATGCTTGGGGCATTGTTTGCCCTGCTCAATGCGCACAACCTCCCCTTGAACGCCTGCCCGGTCACCCCTCAGGCACTTGCCACCCTGCTGGACATGGTCACAGCCGGAGAAATCAACCAAAATAGCGGGCGTGAGGTGCTCAACGAAATGTTCACCGGCGGGCAATCGGCGTCGGAAATCGTAACGCACCGCGGCCTGCGGCAGATTTCCGACGAAGCACGCCTCGCCCAGGTTATCGAAGAGATACTACAGGCCAACCCTCAGCAAGTATCGGCCTATCGTGCAGGCAAAACCGGCCTGTTCCACTGGCTGTTCGGACAGGTGATGAAATCCACCGACGGTCAAGCCAACCCACAAACCGTACAACGCCTGTTACGGGAGAAATTGGACGGTTGAAGAGCAGGGTAGGAGAAGGCAGGCGTCAGCGAACAGCATTCAGCGACCCACCCGACCACCCGACTACCACGCGATTATGCCATTCATCACTTGACGGTTCAAGGTTCTTTTGTTATTGTTATGGCACCTAACTTTAGGAAACGGTTCCAAAGCCATGCAACAAAACTGGCAAAAAGCCCCCCTCCAATGTCTTTGGCAGCAGCAGGTCATACCATGCTGCAATGTTTCCTTATCTATTTTCCATGCTAATGCCCTCGTAAACTGGCGGGGGCATTCTATCTTGTGTTGGTAAAGGAGATTTTTTATGGCTGAACAAATCAATGCCTTCCACATGGCACAACAACAATTCGACCATGTCGCCGACATGCTAAATCTCGATCCACAGGTTCGAGAGATGTTGCGCTGGCCGATGCGAGAATTCAAATTCATGATTCCTGTGCGCATGGATGATGGCAGCCGACGGGTATTCTTTGGATACCGCATTCAACACAACGACGCCCGCGGACCTGCCAAAGGTGGCATCCGCTTCCACCCTGCAGAGACGATAGACACCGTCCGCGCCTTGGGAATGTGGATGACCTGGAAGTGCGCCGTAGCAAATATCCCCTTGGGCGGTAGCAAAGGCGGCGTAGCCATTGACCCATCCACGCTCTCTGTGCATGAAAAAGAACAGTTGTGCCGCGGCTGGGTAGATCAGATGTGGCGCAACATTGGCCCGCGCCAGGATGTACCGGCCCCCGATGTAGGCACCACCCCTCAAATGATGGGCTGGATGATGGACGAATATTCCAAATTGGTAGGCCAATACACACCCGGCGTCATCACCGGTAAACCCCTGGGCGGCGGCGGGTCCGAAGGGCGCACCGAAGCCACCGGTTACGGCGTCATCTACCATGTACGCGAAGCCATGAAGCACCTCAACATGGAACCAACAAAATCCTGGGCGGCCATTCAAGGCTTTGGCAATGTTGCGCAATATGCGGCCATCGGCTTTATTGAAATACTAGGCGGCAAAGTAGCCTGTGTCTCTTACTGGGACCGTAAAGACCGTACGTCCTACACCGTCAGCCACAAAGATGGCATTGATCCGCACTTCCTACAATCCATCACCGACCAGTACGGCGCTATCGACAAAGACAAAGCACGCGCCGCTGGTTACAAGATTGAATCAGGGGAGGCCTGGATTTCCAAAGACGTGGATGTCCTGATTCCGGCCGCCCTGGAAGGCCAGGTCAACGCCGAAACGGTGCAAAAAATCAGCGGCCGGGTAAAGATTCTTGCCGAAGGCGCCAATGGCCCGACCACCCCAGAAGCCGACGAAGTCCTGAAAGCACGCGGCATCTTCGATATCCCCGATTTCCTGTGCAATTCTGGCGGTGTAACGACTTCCTACTTCGAAAGTGTCCAAAACGACATGAACTTCTACTGGACAAAGGAAGAAGTGCTCACCAAACTGGATGAAAAAATGACCGGCGCCTTCCACGCTGTGCTGAACATGTCCGAAAAAGAAGGCGTATATATGCGTGATGCGGCTTATATGGTCGCCATCGGGCGGGTTGTCAAAGCCATGGAACTGCGTGGCTGGCTCTAAAATGTAAATGACCTCCTAATGTGTGTGTATTCTCCCTGGTACGGAAACGGGGCTGGCAAATGCCAGCCCCGTCTCTGCTTTACGTGAGAAAATTGTCACTCTTCGAGTTGCAAAAAGTCCGGTGGACGCTTCTGGAAAAAGGCTTCTACACCTTCGCGGTGTTCAGCAGCATGTCCAGCAATTTCCTGGATGTGGCCTTCGTACGCAAGCACTTCGTTCAAATGTGGTAAAAAGGCATGATTGAAAGCGCGTTTTGTCAAGCCCATAGCATGTACCGGGCCGTGCGCCAATTCCGTCGCCCACGTTTGGACGGCCTGAGGGAATTCATCGTCCGGTACCACACGGTTTACCAACCCCCATTCCAGTGCTTGCTGTGATGAAATCGGACGGTTGGTAAACGCATATTCACCGGCACGTCCCAGCCCTATCAATTGTGGCAAAAATAGAGAAACCCCCGAATCGGGCGCCAGCCCAATCCCTAAAAAACCCACCACAAAGCGAGCACTTTCAGCCGCAATGCGCAAATCGCAAGCCAGCGCAATCCCCAATGCAGCACCGGCTACCGGGCCGTTAATGGCCGCAATCACCGGCTTTTCCAATTGCCGCAATGCTATCACCAACGGGGAATAAGTTTTGGCCAAATGCTCGCGGTAAGAAATCGAGGTACCAAGCGCTTGCTTAAACTCACCTAAATCCTGCCCGGCGCTAAAGATATGTCCATTCCCCGTGAGCACTACCACGCGCACATCTTTGTTGCGAGAAGCCTGTTTTATTTCCGCCTGCAATTCGGTGACGACTTCGGTGTTCAGCGCATTGGCCTTCGGTCGCTCAATTCCTATCGTCAATACGCGATTTTGGAGAGATGTTCGCAAGAAAGTTCCCATTTTATCTCTTTTACAGGTTAAGGCAAACAGGCCAGGGATTTATTCCCTGGCCTGTGCATTTCGCAGGCAACTAAAGAATAACGTTTGGCAAATCCTCGCCGTCGTCTAGTGCATCATTGCTATCATCTTCGGATGCATCGATAAAATCGTCGTCATCCTCTGAAAGATCATAACTGCGATCCATCAAATCATCAGCGTCCAGGATATCGAGGTCATTCAGCAAGAGCTCCTCATCACCCTCAAAGTCAAAGGTGACATCGTGTTCTTCAAGGTTGATCCGCACCCACAATAAAAGCATATCACCTTCATCAGTTGTCAAACTACGTGCCGCTACAATCGGCGACTGTTGCGTCAGTCCCTCTTCGGTGCGATATTCCAGGTGGATGCCGTTACCATTCCGCCAGGCACGGTGACAACGCTCGACCAGTGCCGCACCGTTGAAAGTCCGCAAGCGGGTCAGTGCCACTTCACAAGCACTAGGCCCTTCCGTCAAGCCTTGCGTCCATTCTGTGCGCATAAGTTCGAAGGTTGGCGGCGGACCTTCGATGATGGTAATTTTGTCTTCTGCATAGGGTTCCATGATAATTTTCGTACCTTTTTATTTATGAAGTGAAAAGCACCGCGGAAACGGTCGTTACACAGCGGTTTTCCCTGATGAAATCATACCACTAAAATCAAGTTTTGTGGATTGCTCCAGCCAAGATATGTGCTGCCGGGTAACTGCCAAACTGTGCTCTACCCACCATTCCAGGGTACGCAACCCAACCTGAGGATGCCGGCGCAGCACAATCCAACCTCCCATCGGTAATTCCTTTATCCCATTGGCTCCTTGTACACGCAGATTTTTATAATCAGCCAGTAACTCGGCCACCGATTTTGTTGGCCGATATTTTGACAACCAATCTTTGTCACTCGGGTATATCGGCATAGGCACTGGATGTTCATTAAGAAAAGCATGGATACAAGGGGAAAATACTTGCTCTTCCAAATCACACAGATGAGAGAGTATCTGATGTGCACTCCAACTACCATTAGATGATGTTCGGTACCACAGGCCATCTGGAAAACGCGCGACAAGACGCTGCAAGGTAGGCACCGTGTTTTCCCAATGTGTCAGCATTCTCTGTCTGTAGGTGAGCAACTCTTTCATAGACATTCCTGATATCCACTAGCCATTTGAATCCAGTTGCCTGCTGCATACTCCCCAGCACACAATTGCAAGGCTTGCCAGGCAACCGTTTCTGGAGACATTAACGGGACGTTCAGGTTTTCCTCCGTGGATGGAGACTCCATCGGCCCCGGACACAGGGCGTGTACCCGGATCCCATAGGGGGCCAGTTCCCTGGCAGATTCTCTGGTCAAGGCCAACAGCGCAGCCTTGGAGGTCGCGTAGGCTGCTGCGCCGGTTCCGGCTGTCAGACGGGGGGAAGCGTCGCCAATATTCAAGATTACGCCTCCCGTGCCTTGTTCACGAAAAACACGCCCGGCCACTTGCGTCATCAAAAATGGACCGCTCAGGTTCACGCCCAGCAAACGCTGCCAATCCCACTCATCCAGGTCCAACAGGGGGGTACGCGGACGCACGGCTGCGTTGTTAACCACCACATCCAGGCGCTCCCAGTCATCCAGCACGGCAGTAATCACGCCTTGCACCGGCATTTTCTTAGAGACATCCCCCAGGTAAGCGCGTGCACGGCCACCCTGGGCATGAATCATTGCCATAGTTTCGTCTACGTTGACCGGCATCAAGTCATTGGCCGCCACAATCGCACCCTGAGCAGCAAAGGTCAGTGCCAGCATTCGACCCAGGCCGCGCCCCGCACCGGTAATCAACACCACCTTATCGGTAAAATCTAAGTTCATGGTGTAACTTCTCCATTGCATCGTGTCACGCTACCATCACTTTGATGGGCATTCAGCACCATCCCCAGGTAAGGCGAGGGATCCAGCGTATTTTCGATTTTTTGTTCGTTCAAGTAACTCCCATTTTGGTCGCGCACAATCGAAAAATGCAAATGCACACCGACGGGGTTGGCCGGATCACCTGAATAGTTTCCCTGATACCCCAAAAGTGTACCTGCTTTTACAAAAACCTCCCGCGTGCCAGGTGGAAAATCATCTACGATAAAAGAATTCCCCTGTGGGTCGGCCATGTGCGTATAGTACAGCCAAATTTGTTGGTCGGGGTGCAAAGGGTCTTCCGGGAGGCGCTGGATGAGTGCCGACTTCCAGGTTGGTTGACGGGTAATGTACCCATCCGCAGCAGCGTAAACGGGTGCTACGCCAGGCTCGCGTCCCGAAAAAATATCCAAACCGGTGTGTCGGTGTCCGGGGCGAAAAGAATCGTCCCATAGATAACCGATGAAACCACCGGAGGGCATCTCGAAAGGTGCCTCTCCACAGCGGGTACCGGCCTCGATAATCCAATCGGTGTGTGCCTCCGGCTCCGAGAGAAAGGCCCACACCTGGCGATGCCGCGCGCCGGTATCCACAAGGAAAACCCAAAGGGTGTTACCCTGACGCGAAAAATACCACACAATAACAGCCAGAACAAAGAAAAAACTGAAAACCACAGGGAAAGGGCGTCTCCAACTACTCATGTGTATCCTGCGGGTCTTTGAAGGATTGGATATGCGCCAGATCGTCTTCCAGGTGCTCAGCAATGATGAGAGAAACATTTCGCCCTGTAATTTCCTGCAACACACTGCCGGCCGCCTGCCCAACAGGACTAAGCATGGCGGCTTCCAGGTCTTTCAGTGTGTCGAAATACAATTCATGAGCCATCTCCAAACGATAACGGCCGTAAAGATGTGCATGTGGTTTCACCGTTGCCTCTCGCGCCATTCCAGGCATTCGTTCAGCCAAATGCAAAAAGCGGGGCCACTGCTCATGAAAGATAGCGGAATCCTGTTGAGGAGGAATAAGGATAATCAATTTGTACATAACGACCTTCCTGATGGGCACCATTATACCCTAATGCCCATGGCTATCTTGCAGCAGAGAAAAAAACAACAGACCCTGGGAATTCCAAGGTCTGTAAGGCTTTCGCCAATCCATCCTACACAGTGCCGGAGAAAGTTACCGTCGTGTAGTGCTTTATGCAGCCTCAATGACCGCAGTATAAATATCAAATTGTGGCGCCTGCTCCATGTACTTCTTGACAGCCTACTGCTCTGCTGAGCGCACCAGCGCGGCATGATATTTTTCAGGGAATTCCAGCGATACCTGGATTTCCAGTTCCCCTTTTCCCGCCATGTCATCAGCAATTCTCAATATGGGTTTGATTCATCCGCAGATTTTGCAGATGGCGCAGATTCAAAACAAAAATCTGCGAAAATCTGCGCCATTTGTGGATAGGGGCTTTCATACTGAGAATTGCTACCATGTCATTGAAAGGATTGCTGTATACCCGTTGCACAACACAAATGCCATCGGTTGACAAACCGCACTGACGGCTGAATCTTTTCAATCTCCGATTACAGGCGCAGCGGCTTGTTGTAAGCGACTACCACGCGGCCAGAAAAACTTCCAATACAAAAAGACCGAAATGGTGTACAAACCAATTGTTCCTAAAAACGGCGGGCCAAAGCCATAGCGCACCTGTAACCAACCGCTGATCACCGGACTAAAAGCCCAGCCAAAACTCCAGGACATGCTCACCAGACTGGCTACTGTGGCGCGTGCACTGGGGTTGACATGTTCCATCACGAAAGTCTGATAAATCGGGCCACTCATGTTCATCAACGCCAGGCGCAGGTAATACGCCCCAGCGCCTACCCAGAACCAGGGGGCAAACCCCAACAGGATCAGGAAAGGAATAGAAAGTACCTGGGTCAATACAACCAATTGTATTTTGCCAATGCGTTCAGCCAGCGCCGGGGCCACCAGCAATCCGACACCCATCGCCAAAGATCCCCAGGCAAACAAAGTACCAATTACCGCATCGGGTTGATGGTGCACTTGCCGGAAGAAGACATTCATAAACGGCATGATCAAACCAGCTCCAATGGAAGTTATCCACATAGGCAGAATAAGTTTTCCAAGCAAGGATGGATTTTCTTTGGCATAGGATAGGGGCGCAAAGATCGAACGGTCATTATGCTTCAAAACGGGAAGGTGCAAAAACAACAGCGGCAAGGTACTCAATGCAGCCACAATTCCAATCAGAAACAACGCCCCGCCGTAAGCCCGGCTGCTCATTGCGCCAACACCTAAGGTAGTAGCCACCCAGGCAGGCAGATAACCTCCAATCCAGTTGCCCACAAAGGCAGAAGCCATCTGAAGCCCCGAAGCAAAACTAAAAAGGTAAGTTCGTTCTTCTTCTCCGCTGTTCTCCATCAAAAAAGGCGCCATGGTCACCCCGGCCAGGCTTTGCGCAATTCCCGAAAGCATGTTCAGGGCATAGAGTACGGCTGCATACGGCCACAACGCCATACCCAGCACCGAGAAGGCAATGCCCAAGCCGGCGATAATGAGCGCGCGCTTGCGCCCTAACCAATCTGCGACATACCCAACAGGTAACGCGAACAGCAATGCTGTCAGATTGTTAACGGTAATCAGGCGACCTAACAAGGCCTCATCAAACCCCAAACTGAGGATATAAAAATTGGACAGTAAGCGGAAAACGCCCAGCGCAGCCCCAGACAAGACGACGTACATCAAGTACAAACGCGCGTTAGGACGAAAGGCGCGCAAACGCGCCATGTAAGTTCTCAAGGTTGGACTCATAGGTTGTCGGTTTCGTTATCAGATAAAAATGCGCTCAAAAGCGAAAAAGATTGCTGCACCATCTCCAGGCGGGCCATGTAAAGACGTTCATTTTTGTTCCTAGCAATGTCGAGATTGAGATATACCAGCCCGGCCAGTCGCAAGACATTGAGATGATGCACTACCGTAGGAGCGCGCAAACGTAATTTTTTAGCCAACGCACTTGGCGTCATTGGCTCATGGGTAAGATACCGCAAAATACGCAAACGCGTGGGGTCACCGAGGGCTTTAAGGACACGTAATAATGTATCCGGTACCATTTCCCCTGGCACCAGCGAAACATCATCTGGACGACCGCCAAACAGCAACAACCAGGTATCTGTTGTCACCTGTTGAAAAACAACCAGTGGCGTAGTCCAATAAGATGGCACCAAAACGATCTTGTCGGCCTGCAAATCAGCAGAGAATCGCACACCACGTGACAGGGATTCTAATAATTGCGGCCAGGGCATGCCGACCGCCAAGGCTTGCGCTTTGTGCAGTACCTGCTCTAAAACCGGCATAATGCGCTTTTCTTCTTCTGCAAAGAAAACTTCGTTGTAAACTCGCAAGGCAATAAGCAGGGTTTCACCAAAGGTTTCCTGCGCAGCCCAGGCTGAGAGGGTATCTTCCAATATATTGCGGCGCGTCGTCCAGTCTTTCTCCTTGCGCATGGCGCGCAACGCGCTGAGGTCGTTCTCGTCCCACACCCCTCGCTGCCCAACATTCAACAGCAAACTACGCATAGATTCATCTACCGAGGGGAAGAAAAACAGCGCAGGCAACCGTTCCGCTGGAGGGAGCGCTTCCAAGGCCTGTAATGCATCCGAGACGCTATGCGGCTCAGAGAGCGCATGAATCCAATGCAAAGGAACAAAAATTGCCCGGCTGGCTTGTTCCAATACCTTGCGCGCTTCAGGGGTGAGACGCGAACGTACTCCCGCTGCCCATACCCCGCGCAATCCAAACCGATCGGGATTGTGCAAGACATGTAAACTTGCAAAAAAATCGTAAGCGGAACCGTATTCCCAAGAAATTTCCATCGGTGCTCCTGTTAGACCATCATCTAAATACAGTTTAGCGCGAGTGTTTGTAAAAGTCAAGGATAGCGGACAATTACGCAATTCCTGTGCATATTTTTTCTACACTATCTTCAATGTCTACAAAAATTGTGGATAAAAGCCCCCGAATTGTGGATACCTTTGCTTGAATGTGGATAAAACTCCCCCAATTGTACTATTTCCGTCATCCAGATATAGGCATGCAATTAATATGCGGGCTGTATTTAGGGGTTATCCTCAGAATTTTCCACAGCGTGGATAATCATGAGGATAATGTTCGTTTTCTCCACAATCGCCTCACATTTAGCCTGTGGAGAGAAAGCCCTTGAAAGCGACTCCTTCTCCCTCATTTCAAGGGGTATAATAATAGATGTGCCCCCACATGTATGGGCTAGATAATGTTCTCCCCACTTTCCACAAGGCCTACGATTACTACGATTAAGATTCTTTTATACTTTATGATGTGAAAGGATCAATGTAACCCCACCAAGTGTTGAGAAAAATCCTTATCAAGGTCGAACAATGTGTTTTGTCTCAGGCGTGTCATGGCAGAGCAGGTTGAGGTAATCTCCTTCAATAGCGTTGTGCTCGCTGTGATCCCCTTGGTGGTGTGGCTGTAAGGTATTGTTGACAATGTATCATCTCAATAACTTGGGGTATCTGAGCGTTTTTTTACCACAAAGGTACCAGGACACAAAGTCTTTAACCTTTTCTTCGTGCCTTTGGGACTTCGTGGTGAGATTTTTCATTGCGCCCTATGGTTTCTCCCCGTTTTATTGAGAAGTCGTCATGAAAAATGATTTTCACCACCAGACATGAAAATCTGTTTTTAGATCAGATACTTGATAATTGCAAAAAAGAAGCATGTAACCAATTTACCAAATTTACTTCTAATCAGAAGCAGTATCCCTCAATTCTTTCCAAAAGGAGCGAACTATGTTCAAAATAAATGAAGCCTCGTGGGACCGCGTTCTTCGTATTGTTTTAGGTATCGTGCTTTTGTACCTTGGCTGGGGCGGTGTCGTAGCCGGTGGTTGGGGAGTGTTCCTCAAAATCATCGGCTTTGTCCCGCTGCTCACTGGTTTGGTGGGCTGGTGCCCTGCCTATACGTTGCTGAAATTCCAAACTAAAAAATAACCTATCCTCGGGGAGCCTTACCGGCTCCCCCTCTTTTGCTATGCAAGAAACCGAATTTCGTCAAAAATTAAAAGAATCTCCCTTACCTGTCGTAGTTGACTTTTGGGCGACTTGGTGTGCCCCCTGCCGTTCTATCAGTCCAGTTTTGGAAAAATCAGCCGTATTTATTTACCGCCGAGAACGCAGAGAGCGCTGAGATGACAGAACGGGAAAATCTTGAC
>DYKW01000210.1 GCA_020722405.1 Anaerolinea thermophila | reverse complement strand
AATGCGTAATCGTCAAAGAAACCGTGAACACCTGTTATTGCGAGCGAAGCGAGCGAAGCGAGCGAAGCGAGCGGACTTGCAGAGCGAAACAATCTTTCACTTGAAACCAAGGAATTTGCTCCGCAATGACAGCCCACACTCTGTTCATCCTACCTCTGACGATTACAGAAAATGTAATTTTCTTTGCGACTCTGCGACTTTGCGTTGAAAATTTAACGCAAAGTCGCCAAGACGCAAAGGTTTTCTGGATACATGCCAATTTTGGCGCGAAACCAGGAGATTGCCACGTAATGACAACCCACTCTGTTCATCCTACCTCTGACGATTACAAAAAATGAAAAAATGGCTCCTCCCCCTAACAATTGTCCTATTGGTACTGACCATCGCGGCCGTGAGCGGCACTTACCGCATCTACCTGCCGTTGGTGATGGGCACTTCCAGTTCCCCTACCCCTACCCCAACGCCCACCTGGTGGCAGCCCGTCCCCGGCACCTCCTGGCAAATCCAATACAGCGGCACGCTGGATACCTCCCTCGACGTGCAAGTGTACGATATTGACCTGTTCGACACCCCGCAAAGCGTGATCGACACCTTGCATGCCGACGGGCGCAAGGTCATTTGCTACTTCAGCGCCGGTAGTTGGGAAGACTGGCGTTCCGATGCAGGAGATTTTCCTGCCGGTGTACTGGGCAACTCCCTGGAAGACTGGCCGGGCGAGAAATGGCTCGACATCCGCCAAGTAGACCTCCTCGCCCCCATCATGCGCGCCCGCCTGGACCTGGCCGTCAGCAAACACTGCGACGGCGTTGACCCCGATAACGTGGATGGCTACACCAACGATACCGGCTTCCCGCTTACCGCCGACGACCAACTCACCTACAACCGCTTCCTATCCACCGAAGCCCACGCGCGCGGCCTGGCCATCGGCCTGAAAAACGACCTCGGCCAAATTCCTGATTTACTCGCCGACTTCGACTGGGCGCTCAACGAAGAATGTTTTTCCTACAACGAATGCGACTTGCTAACGCCCTTTGTCCAAGCCAACAAGCCCGTTTTTGGGGTAGAATACAACTTCGACACAGCAGATTTTTGCCCTCAGGCAAACGCCATGAACTTCGATTTCCTCAAAAAACACTGGAATTTAGACGCCTGGCGGGTTGCCTGCCGATAAATCAACAAGGAGACTCTCTCATGGTCAGTCAAGAATTACTCGACATCTTACGTTGCCCGGCCTGTGTACGGGAAAAAGAAGGTTTGCTCGAATACTACAAAGAATCCTGGCTCATCTGCCAGGACTGCGGACGCAAATACCCCATCAGCGACAACATCCCCGTCATGCTCATCGACGAAGGCGACAAATGGAAGGACACCGCCAAGGAAGACCTGCCCATCCCGCCCCCCAGTCCAGCGTGAAAAATACCCTGGGAGATTTGCCGGAGGAACTGCGCCCTCTGGTAGACGCCGTACACCAGGGGGAGGAGGCCCACGCCGAGGAGATTGTCACGGACTTGCTTTCAGGGGGCGCGCTCTCCCCGGAGAATTTACGCCCCCTGTTGGATTCCCCGCACCCCGACCTGCGCTGGTGGGCTGTCCGTGCCCTGGGGGACATCTACCACCCAGCCGCCTTCGACGCATTGTTACGCGCCCTCAACGACCCATCCGAGGACGTGCAGCAATGCGCCGCGTTGGGCTTGCGCCACCACGCCCTGCACGGCCTTCAGGACGAGCAAGCCCAACAGGCTATCCACGCCTTGCTGCCCTTGCTCAGCAAAACAACGCCTTTGTTGGCCAGTCTGGCACGTCAAGCGCTCAGCACCATCGGCGCACCGGCCGTGCAGGCCCTGCTCGACATCCTACAGCATAGCAAAGACCCGGCCGCCCGGCTGGCCGCCATGCGTGCCCTGGCAGAAATCGGCGACCAGCGCGCCATCCCGGCCATGTTCGAGGCCATCACCGAGGGGGATAGCGCCCTCATCGAGTACTGGGCCGAAACCGGCCTGGAAAATATGGGCGTAGGCATGTCCTTTTTCTGGCCTGATTGAGGTATCATCTCAATAATTCGGGGTAATGGTTTGCTATTTTAACGCTAAGACGCAGATCCGCAAAGAAAAAGCCGTTTTTAGTCGCGTAGTCGGATAGTCGTTTAGTCGGATA
>DYKW01000027.1 GCA_020722405.1 Anaerolinea thermophila | reverse complement strand
ATTCTGCGTTCGAGGTTGTTGGTTATGCCGACGTACATAACCTTGTTGTTCCAGCGTGTTATTTGCAGTCTTGACCGGCTTACTCTTCTGGGCGCTTTCCGATTTTAACCGCTTGACCATTGCCGGGGGAGATGTGCCATATCTGGTTTTGGTGTGGGCTCCCTTGGCAGCCACAACAACCCTGTTCTTTTTGGCGCTGACAGGCCCTCGACCTTCGCCGCGACGTTTGGCAGGCTTGGTGATCGTTTTGCTGGCTGCCGGTGCGTGGGCTGTGTGGGGCGCCCCAGCGTTGTTGCAGAGGTCTTCTACACTGGATCATTACCTTGCGTTATCCGGTATCCACTTGCCTTTACTGGCCTGGGGGGCTTTGGGCTTGATGCTGCTGGGGTGGCGCTCTACGACCGGCGAGCGTTTTGCGTTTCTCATCAAGTCAATAGAAGTCATCATCACAGCCGGGCTATATCTCATGGCTGGCATGGCTTTTGTGGGAATCACAGTGGGTTTGTTTGATGCCTTGGGCATAGAAATTCCTGAGCAAGTCATGCGGCCGTTTGCTGTGGGCGGGTTTGGAGTGCTGCCGATATTGGCCGTGGTCTCCGTGTACGACCCGGCGCGTTCCCCGGCTGGTCAGGATTTCAGCCAGGGATTGAGCCGCTTTGTGCACACTTTGATGCGCCTGTTGTTATTGCCTACGTTGGTGGTGTTGGTAATCTACACGTTGTTTATTCCCTTTAACTTCATGCAGCCTTTCCAGGAACGGGATGTGTTGATTATCTACAACATCATGCTCTTTGCCGTGATGGGGTTGTTATTGGGCGCCACGCCCTTGCGCGAGGGCGAGACATCGGACGCATTTAAACGCTGGTTGCGCCGCGGCCTGATTGGTGTGGTCGCACTGGCGCTGTTGGTCAGTGGGTATGCTATGGCGGCTAC
Source organism: Anaerolinea thermophila (assembly GCA_020722405.1). Classification (GTDB taxonomy): domain Bacteria; phylum Chloroflexota; class Anaerolineae; order Anaerolineales; family DRKV01; genus DRKV01. The sequence continues at coordinate 13,870 of DYKW01000027.1, read as the reverse complement.
CGTATACCGTACCGTATCTATGGGCGGCATGACCATGAACCGCATGACCATTATCGGCTGGAATGTGATAAACATTGCTATTTTGGGCGTGCTGTTGTATCGGCAGGTGCGGAGCAATGTGCAAGAATGGGTCGCAACTACGCAAGAAGTTTTTGCATTGGCAACCAATGCCTACCTTGCGTGGGCGTTGTTCATCGTTCTGTCTCCCCCTTTGTTGTTCTGAAAATGGGCATGGTTCATCATTTTCCCGTGCTTGTCTGCCTCCTAATGGCTTGCGTTAGCGGTGGCGAGATTTGGAAGGGAGAACTCCAAACGTAGACCAAAGCCAAAGGGCAGACCCGCTTCGGGCGGGGAGCATACCTGTTGTCCGCTGCAGTCACCCAGTATGGCGAGGTCGCCCTTTAATCCGGATGAAACAAGAGCGCAATTCCGCCAACGAGGAATTGCGCTCTGCAATGCGAGGCCAAAAAACTCGGTCTCGCCCTTTCCGTACCAGACCCAACACTGGCTGTTTCTTAGAATGCCGTGTTGGGCTGCCTTTTTGCCTCACGCATAGATTGTTTCAATACCACTTTGCCTACTTTTCTTGAAAAACCTGGCATATCGTTCCGCATTACCTTTTATCTCGAGACGTTTCCAATCCATTTGCAGTTGTTGCTCCAACTTGGATGGAAAGACAAATGCCATCCCAGAAGTCATAGTAAATCTTGATAAGGAAATTGGCCGAAAGAAAATACACAATTCAGATACCATCATTTGGCTGAAATTGACATCCGTCAAAACTGTTGGCGCTTCAGACGTTATCATGTTCTCCAGCACGATTTGTCGCTTATCACGTAAAACCTGCTTGATTTTGTAAAGCCCTGTCTGTGCCTGAATCATTGCCGCCAACAGTTCTCTTTCAATAACGTCTGCGCCACCTTTGGTTTCTGCATACTTTTCTACAGAATTTCTTCCATCATGGTGACGGATTTCATATAAGGCAAAATCCATCAGAACACTGAGGTCACTTTCGCTATCTAAAAACAATTGACCTTTTTGCCCCAGTCTCAACATCTTTGCTGCTTTTGCAAGAATGGTTTCATTGATGTAAGCATCTATGATTTTGTGATTCAGGTCGCGCCCGATTTTGCGGAATTTTTGGTATTCTGTCAGTGTTGGATCAGTTTTAAAAAACCATGCCACGATAAACTCCTCCTTATGGTTGGAACTGGAAGTCTGGCGAAACCGGCGAATAGCTGATATTGATCCACAGATGGCACAGACTACGCAGATTTTTTAATCGCTCTCCGGCGAAAAACCATGTAAATTTGCGGTTGAATAAGAAAACGCCAGAGTCTAGATTGGAAGATATTGGCAGTCCAACAGGCAATGAATATGGGTGTGTACACGGCCTCCTGGGTTCATTTGCGAGGAGGCCGTGTGTATTAACGCAGGTCTAGCACTTCGTACACGCGCAATGGAATGCTCTTGCCCTTCGCGTGTACTGGTGCGACCTCTTGTACAGTGACGCTATCTCGGATGAACTGGTAGGCTTGTTCGCTAATCAAGATTTGATTGGCCGCACTGTTTTCCTGGATACGTTTTGCTGTATTTACACTGTCACCAATCGCGGTGTATTCCAGGCGCTTTTCTGTTCCCACCAGGCCGAGCAGTGCCTCGCCGTAATGAATTCCAACCCCAAAGGCCAGGTTGTATTGGAATGGCAGTTGTTGGTGCAAGGTGCGAACACTGTCACGAATGGCAAGCGCGGTGCGCACGGCGCGCAGCGTGTGGTCGGGTTGTGGAATGGGGGCGTTAAACCAGGCCATTACCGCGTCACCCATAAATTTATCCACCGTGCCCTCTTGAGCAAGGACAGCATCGGCGGCGGCAGCCAGATAGCGGTTCAAGATGTTGAAGAGTTCTTCCGGATCGAGACTTTCACTAAAGGAGGTGAAGCCGCGAATATCGGCAAATAGCGTCGTGATATTCGTGCGTTTGCCGCCTAATTGCAATTGATCTGGATTAAGTTGTGCAATGACCGCTGGGGAAACCATGCGTTCAAACAAGCGCCGTTCAGCTTCCAGGCGTTTACGCTCGGTTAGGTCATCCAGCACAATGGCGATACCTTGAGTGTTTTGCTCAGCATCTTTGAGTGGAGAGAGGTTGACATTAAGAATAACCCGTCCTTTGTTGGGGAATTCTGAATCCACCTCCACGCCAACCACCGATGTGTCCTTTTGATGTACGGTACGTACATGGTCGGCAATGCCTTCCTTGAAGGGGGGAATGACTTCGTCCAGGGAGTGACCTATCAGTTCCCGCGCGGCTTTCCCCAGAATTTCTTCTGCCGAGCGATTACACAACGTAATGCGCTCTTGCACATCTGCAGTTAGCACGCCGCTGGCGATGGATTCGAAGACGTTATCCATCAGATTTTTGAGTTCCGTAACCTCATCAAGCGTACGGCGCAAGGAATCAAACAGACGAGCATTTTCAATGGCGACTGCGGCCTGATTTGCAAAGGCTGCCAGGAGATCGCGATCGGATTCGGTGAAAATGCCGGTACGAATGCGGTTGTCGGCATAGATGACGCCAATGAGTTCCCCTTTTACCTTGAGCGGCACGCATAGAATTGAACGCAGGTTGTAGGCGATAATGCTTTGGTGACCATCGAAGCGTGGATCTTCCTGGGCATTGGTTGTCAACACGGGCTGACCCTCACTTGCCACTCGTTCGATAACAGTGTAGCTGACAGCAAATTCAGAAGGATTGATGGATTCTTGTTCCCAGTTGCGAGCGATACGGATAGTCAATTCACCTTTTGTATCGCGCAGCATCAAAAAACCACGCTCCGCATTTGTCAGCCGGATGATGGTATCCATCACAATGCGCAGCACCGCGTCGGGATCAAGTGACGAATTGATAATCTGCCCTATATCTGCTAGTGCCAGCAGGTTGTTGTAATCTTCTTCCAATCTGGATGCTTGTTTTTGAATTTGGGACAAATTCTTAATCAGTTGATCGATTTGATCGATGATTACGCGTGAGACAGTGCTCGGGCCGTTGTGCAAGTTGCGTTGGAGCTGTTGCGCCATGCTGCGCAGAATGTCAATTTGCTGGGTAAGGTTTAGCCGGGTTTGTTGAGTAGTTGTATGGTCGCTCATGAGATGACTCGCTTTCGCTGATTGGAGATGCAGCATGGCCACTAAGACCGGGCAACCCGAGATATTTCTGCCAGGGTGTAGGGCTTGAGCAACACATCCTTAACGCCGTGTTTCATGTAGGTGGTCATGCGTTCGACGTTGAGGGAGGTTGTAAGGATGATGGTTTTGTGGGCTACGCCGCTTTCCTGCAGGGCTTGTAAGATTTCTTCGATAGGCGTAGCGTATTGAAATTCATCCACGAGAATGAGATCAGCCTGTGGATCTATTTGGGTACCCTGGGTGCGGTGCGTAAGCACCTTTCCGGCACTGACAATTGTACTTCCAAAAAAGGAAGCCCAGGTGTCATCGTCATCCAGCAGTAGAATGTATCGTGCGCCGGTGCTAATGTCTTCTGCCGCTAAGTGCTGGGCTACAGGTAGCAACAGGTAAAGGGTTGTACCTTCCCCTGGGGTGCTTTCCAGGCTCAATTGTCCCTGTAATTGTGTAACGATATGCAACGCTGCGGTTAATCCCAGCCCGTGATGATCTGGCCCTTTGTCGCTGTAGAATGTCGTCCACACCTTTTCTTGTACTTCGGGAGGAATGCCCTTGCCATCATCGTGGATATCCACAGCCACATAGTCCTTTTCGGCTGCAGGGTGAACGTGAACGCGAATATGAGTTGCATCGGCCTCTAGTGCGTTTTGCAGCAAATTTCCGATAGCGCGCGTCAATTGGGTGGAGTCGGCCAACCCTAGAGGGGTATTCACCTCGGTTTCGATTTCCAGCATTTCGGAAGGTATTTTGCGTTGGATGGCTGCTGATTGGACAATGTCGGTCAACATACACGGGCGGGGCTGCTGTTCGCGGGCCTGTCCAATGAGTTGCTCCTTGACTTCCATGATTAAGCGCGCACTTTCGGCGATCATCTCCAGGTCTTCTTGCAACGATTCGAAATCAACTTCCCCGCGTTGTACATCCTCCTGGATGCGAGCGACGCTGGTTGTGATGGGCAAGGCCTTGTTGCCAATCCAGTGGATGGCTTCGGTGGTGGCGGTGGTAAGCGCTTCGTATACTTTTGTGCGCAACAAAGCGGCGTGTGCTTCTTTGAGCGCTTGGATGTTGTAAGCGTTTTGGATGGCGACTGCCAGATGATCGACCATAGTTTGCAGGGTTGTGATGTCATCCTGGGTGAAGGCGCGCTCTTCCACACTTTGTACTGTGACCGCGCCTAGAACTTTATTGCCTATTATCAGCGGCAGTGCCATTTCCGAACGGGTATGGGGCAAGTGGGGGTTTTTGAAGTGTACGCGTTCCTCGCCGACATCCAGCGCGATACGAGCCTCGCCCAACGCAATGGCCGCGCCAATCATAGATGTGCCGCCGATTTTGAGTCTGTGCTTTTCGGCCAACATGGCTTCCCCAGCCTTACCATAACCGGCACGTAGCACTGCCCATTCGCCGCTATCATCTACCAGGAAGATGCCCGCATAGTAGAACCCATAGGCTTCACAGATGGTGTTCACCATGGTTGGTAATAGTTCGTCCAGGTCTAGGATGGATGTCACTTGTTTCCCAACCTGGTTTGCTGCCCGCAGAAGTCTGGAGCGGCGTTCAGCCTGACGTAATAGTGCCTGGTTTTTGCGATGCAAGTTGGCATTATGAATTGCAATGGCCAATTGGTCGGCCATGGCTTGCAGGGCGGCGATGTCGTCTTGGGTGAAAGCAGCCTCCTCCGTGCTTTGTACTGTCAATGCTCCGATGGCTTCGCCGTACACCACCAACGGCAACGCCATTTCCGAACGAGTGTAAGGCAAGTGAGGATTCTTGAAAAATACTGCCTCCTCGCCAACATCTAGCGCAATGCGGGCTTGTTGCTGTTGAACTGCGGCACCGATCATCGAATTGCCACCGATAGCGAGTTTGTGCCCCTCAGCGATCATTTGCCGACCGGGCTCTCCTCGCCCGGCGCGTAGTACTGTCCATTGACCGCTAGCGTCGACTAGAAAAACACCGGCATAATAAAATCCAAATTCGTCGCAAATAATATCTACGGTTTGTTGCAATAATTCATCTGGGTCAAGAATAGACGTGATATTCTTTGCTACCCGTGCAGCGGTGTATAGCAGGGATGTTTGTCGATTATAAGGCATGTGTGCATTCATGCTTCTCTCCATAAATTGCTATTTGCTAATTAATTGTTGAATAAGTTCTACTAATCCGCTTTCTCGCCCTTTGACGAAATAAGCGGTTGCGCCACGTTGCACCGCATCTTTGGCTTTATTGACCTCATCGTAAGCGGTGAGTACAATGACTTTCAAATTTGGCTCTTGCTCGCGCAACTTGCTGAGCAATTCTAGCCCTGCATGGGGGGCAGGTTGCCCCTCAAAATTAGGTATGTTTAGGTCTAGGACGGCTAGGTCTATGGAATTTTCCTCGTCCCGAGCTGTCCGGTAGGCCGCTAGTCCGGTAACGCAATTTTCTGCGGTAATTACATCAAAGCCGGCTCGCAATAAGGTTTTTTCCAAACTACGGCGTACCAAGCGCTCATCATCTACTAATAGAATTGTAAACATAAAATCAAACCTCTCTCTATGAATGTTTTGCAACGGGCAACCAAACGTAAAAAGTAGCGCCTTCTCCCGGCTGGCTTTCTACCCACAATTTACCTTTACTTTGGGTGATGATTTGCATACAAGCCGGAAGACCCAATCCCGTACCGCCGCTGTTGCCTTTGGTGGTGAAAAATGAAACCCAGATTTTTTCCTGAATTTCTGGTGGAATTCCCGGCCCATTGTCCTGCACAATGGTTTCGACGAAGCCACTTTGAGGCGCGGGCCGTATCTTTACCTGAATTTGTGGCTGAGGATGTCCTTGTCCTGATAACGCTTCCCGGGCATTTTTAATCAAATTGATGAAGACCCGCTCAATTTGACGGGGATCTCCAAAAACCCGTGGGAGATCGCGCGCGACTCCCAGGGTGACCACGCCCTTAGGGTAACCCATCTCCGGGATGATTTTTGCAAGCAGTTCCTCCAATGCGAAGGCTGTCTCATGGCGTTGACGTGCCGGGCCTATCAGGTCTTCCTTGATGTTAAGGATGGTCGTTGCACTGTTCTGGATAATTTGTAAGTCTTCCAGCATGGATTCCAGGCTGATCAGCGCACGCTGCCGGCGTTCGGGATAAGACGCCAACTCATTGGCGAGTTCTGCCAGGTTCAAATCCTGTGCTTCTTCGAGCAGGTTTTCCCAAATAGTCTGAAACGGCCATGGTGTTCCATGCTCAAGATAGGCTTGGCGGATGGCTGCCGCCAGGTTGAGCAAATCTTCGCGTACTCGTTGCGCACTGCCGGGGATGGGTGCTGCTTTGTTTCCAACCCAATGGATGGCCTCGCTGGTGGCGGTTGCAATGGCCTCGAAGGTTTTCGTCCGTAGCAGTTCGTTATTAGCGGCTTCCAACTCTTTCAACAGACGCGCATTGTTGATAGCGATGGCAATTTGATCAGCCAGGGATTGTAGCGCAGCGACATCCTCTTCGCTAAAGGCGTTAAGTGCCTCGCTTTGAACGGTCATTGCGCCCAGTGGTGTTCCCTGCACAATGAGCGGCAGTGCGGCCTCGGAACGTGTCTTGGGCAGGAGCGGATTTCGAAAATGAGATGGCTCTCCTTCTACATCCAGTGCAGTGAGGGCTTTCTTTTGCAGAATGCTCGACCCGATCATGGAATGACGGTCTACATGCAGGCGGAAATTCGTTCTCAGCATGTGTTGTCCGGCTTCCCCATATCCGGCGCGTAATACTGCCCACTCTCCATCATCTGAAAGAAGAAAAATGCCGGAGTAATACAGTGAAAACTCATCACACAAGATGTCTACTGTTGAGCGCAATAATTCATCCAGGTCGAGGATGGATGTAATGCTGTGGCTGACGCGTGCCGCTGCTTCTAACAAGTGCTGCCGCCGTTCCAGCATGGTGATGATATACTGATTTTGGCGGTTCAGATATTCGTTACGCTTAACGACTTCTGTTAATTCCCGGATTTTGGCTTCCAGATGTTCTACCAGTTCAGCGTGGTAGGCTTGCATGTGTTCTGGTGCGTTTTCTAGCAGGTCGTGTTTTCCTTGCAGGTATTCCTTTACCTGCTTTGGAAAAGAATCCACATCGATGGGTTTGGTGATGAAGCCAATACAACCGGCTGCCAATGCCTTTTCACGAGAACCGGCGGTAGCGTCGGCTGTTAGTGCCACCAGTGGCACGGTGGGTAAAATACTTCGTAGCCGGGTAGCAACCTCGCGCCCACTCATGTGGGGCAGGTTAATGTCCAGGAGCACCAGATCAGGCTGGGTATCTTGCGCTAGTTCCAACCCATCGAGTGGATTGTCGGTCTCCAGTACAATATACTCTTGCCCCAATAGCCGCCGTACTAATATACGGGCGGACTCGGTATCTTCGATATACAAAATTTTAGATTTTTGTAGTGGCTCCATGGGCAAGGGGGGATGGGCAACGTTAGGGGATGCGTTGTCGTCGAGTATTATGGCATCCCTAGGGTGACTTTAAACCGTTTGTACTTTTTCAAATACGCGTTGATTATACCTATAATTTGTTATTTACGACAGACAGATACATAAGGAATACTGCTATTTTTGTAGTCGTCAGATGTAGGACGAACAGAGTGGGCTGTCACTGCGAGGACGATAGCCCGTGGCAATCCCCTTGCCTCAAGTGGGAGATTGCTTCGCTCCGCAAGCCTCGCCACTAAGAAACTTCACAAAAGCCAATGATCAGCACCTGAGAATTTGTCTTGTAGAGCAGCCTTTCCAGGCTGCTGACAGGCTAGAAAGCCTGTTCTACAGATCTCTTCTATTGCGCGAGGGTAGGTGAAGGCATTGCCTTCGCCTACCCTAAAGAACACGTCCCGTTTCTTCCATTTTGAGCAGCGCGCAACGCGCTGTGAGTTTACTCGCAAGGACAGGTGTTCACGGTTTCTTTGACGATTACAGGATACTGCAATTTTTATTTTTTTAGCGTGAAGTAGGACATGAAATTAAGGATGAGAGAAAAAGCCCCCCAGCAGGGTGGGGGGCTTTTTTGAGTTTTTGTCAGGCTAGCGACGGTGCAGGTGGTGTGCTGGGTGCCGAAGATGATGGTGTTGGCTTGTTTGCCTTGGCTTTTGTTTTTGTATCGGTTATGTTGCGACGAGGTACGGGAGTGTGCGCTCGTTTTTCATATGGCGGAGGGAAAATAACCTCGAATTCTTCTCGAGTGATGGTTTCCACCTCCAGCAAGCGCTGAGCGACGGCGTGTAATTTGTCTTCGTAGGTACGTAAAAGCTCGCGTGCACGGTCGTAAGCCATGTTGACCAAGTTGCGAACTTCCCTATCGATTTTCTCTGCTACGGCCTCTGAATAATCACGCTGCTCGGAAATTTCGCGACCCAGGAAAATTAGCTCTTCTTTTTGACCGTATACCATTGGCCCAAGTTCTTCGCTCATGCCAAGGCGGGTGACCATTTGGCGTGCCAGACGGGTGGCACGTTCGATATCGTTAGATGCGCCTGATGTGATGTCATCGAAGATTAATTCTTCGGCTGCGCGGCCACCTAGCAGGGTAATCATCTCAGCAAGCAATTTTTTGCGGGATATTAAAGTGTGGTCTTCCTCCGGCAAGGACATTGTGTAACCACCTGCCATACCGCGGGGGATAATAGTCACTTTGTGTACCGGGTCAGCCTCTTTCAAGGCATTGGTAACTATGGCATGTCCGGCTTCATGGTAGGCCACAATGCGTTTTTCATCTTCACTGATTAGGCGGCTCTTGCGCTCTGGCCCGGCGATGACGCGTTCGATGGATTCTTCCAGTTCTTCCTGGGTGATGACCTTTTTGTTACGGCGGGCGGCTAAAATAGCGGCCTCGTTAACCAGATTTTCCAGGTCGGCGCCGACAAAGCCGGGTGTTGAGCGGGCCAGCGTTTTCAAATCGACCTCAGGGGCAATGGGTTTACCCTTGACATGTACCCGCAGGATGGCTTCGCGGCCGCGCACATCGGGACGGTCAAGCACCACGCGGCGGTCAAAGCGCCCTGGGCGCATCAGGGCTGGATCGAGAATATCTGGACGATTGGTGGCTGCAATGACGATGACGTTGGTGTCGGTATCGAAACCGTCCATTTCAACCAGCATTTGGTTGAGGGTTTGCTCGCGTTCATCGTGACTACCACCTAGGCCAGCGCCGCGTTGACGTCCGACGGCATCAATTTCGTCTACGAAGATAATGCAGGGTGAGTGACGTTTGGCCTGCTCAAATAAGTCACGCACGCGACTGGCACCCACACCCACGAACATCTCTACAAATTCGGAACCGGAAATCGAGAAGAAAGGTACACCGGCTTCGCCGGATACGGCCTTGGCCAACAATGTTTTACCGGTGCCAGGAGGCCCAACCAGTAACACGCCCTTGGGAATGCGCGCTCCTAACGAGATAAATTTTTGTGGTTCACGCAGGAATTCAACGACTTCCTTGAGTTCTTCTTTCGATTCTTCGATACCGGCAACGTCCTCAAAGGTAACGGTAGGTTGTTCTCCCGTAAACATACGGGCACGCGATTTCCCAAAGGACATTGCCGCATTATTGCTGCCTTGGGCTTGTCGAAAGACAAAGGCAAATACCGCCATCAAAATGATAAACGGCAAGACATAGGAAAGGATGGTCATTATCCCTATCCAGGGACTGGGTGCCTTGACCTCAATATCTATCTTTGATGAAGAGAGCATCTCCGGTGCAACACCTAGTTGTATCAATTGCTCAATGAGGGTGGCGGAGTTCTCCTTTTGAGATTGTCGTTCGGTGCCGTTTACGTAAATGACGCGTAGATGATTGTTATCGTCTATTACAATACGACGCACCGCACCACTACGGATATCTGTGGCTAATTGTTTAATGGTCAATACATCGTTGGTTTCTGCCTGTTGATTGAACTGATACAGTACCATGGACGCGATGGCGATCATTAGGACTACATAAATGATCGCAGACCGATTACGTGTTGGGTTCACATTAAGCCTCCAAAATGTATATCATTGCCCTTAAGCGAATCCAATTATACCAACCTATACCCTGGTTTTGATAGGTCTATAAAGAAACTCATACACTTTTAAAATAAAACACTTTTTGGTGGGTTTGTGGAATGTTTGTAATTGACTTCCCTTTAGAGTTCGTCTATACTCAAACCAACAGATGATGCTAACTACATTGTTCTTACGAGGAGAACCCTATGAGTACTTTGTCAGATTCCCCAAAGCGTGAAGTTCCACAAGAAGACCTTGAGGCTGCTGTCCCTTCATCTGACGAGATGGCACCTCCTGAAACGTTAGCGTTAGGAGTTTCTGCTGCCCCTACCGAGGATGCCGGCCTGGGTGCTTTGGAACCGGCTTTCGACCAGAGCGCGGGCCCTGAGACTTTCGATGATGCCGGCATGCAAGCCTTTGAGCCGGTGACAACAGACGAAGAGTTTGAATCTCAACCCGCTTCACAAGCGGAAATTGCGATGCCGCCTCAAGAAGCAATGCGTGGTGCACCGATTTTTTCACCTGCCGCCTTCGAAGAACCTTCGCCGGAGGCAGGCCTTTCCCATACAGATGCTCCTACACGCCCTGAAAAAGTGCCCGCTTCCCCTGAGATGATTTCCTTATTTATCACAGATGAGCGCGTGAACGCGCTGTGGGAATGCATAGATCAAGTTAAGAAAGAAGTGCCTGTCGAAATCCAAAATTTGTATCTGGCACGCGAGTTGTTGAATGACATTGAATCTGCACGCAATGCGTTATTGGGAGGGCGCGAAAATTATGAAGAAGCGGAGCGCTTAGTGGATGAGGTAGCCTATCGCCTGGCATTTACCAAGCGTTTGCAGGGTTGGTCCAGCACTTGGGGGAGCATCTTGTTTATCTACGAAACTTTATGGGGCATATTGTTTATTTGGGGGATGTTTCGTCTGGGAGAGAATGCTTTTGAGTCTGGCGCGGCCATATTTGTATACATTCTCAGTAGCATCATTTGGGGAGGAATTGGTGGCATTACAGGGGCTTTGTTGGCACTCATCAAACACATCACTAAATATCAAGATTTCGACATTCAACATCGCATGTGGTATCTTGGCAGCCCGGTGATTGGGGCAGTGGTTGGTTTGTTCATTTATGGTGTCATTCAGGTAGGGTTGTTCTCAATGACAAATGGAAATATTGTCTCACCTTTCATTATTTACATTCTTGCTTGGTTAGGTGGTTATCAGCAAAACGTGTTAACGGATATTATCAAGCGCCTGCTCAAGACCTTTGAGATTTCAAGTAGTGAAGAAGATAGGGAAAAGTAGCCCTAAAAAGCAACAAACAAAAAGAGCGCCGTCTATGACGGCGCTCTTTTATTGTAGTTGAAAATAAGATGGCACTCATTTGCGGCTTTTGGGCTTCTCTTTTTCTTCTCTTCCCCAGATCATGCCTTCTATACGGCGGGTAACCTGACGGAATAGCGCGCGTGCACGGTTTAGTGTGCCGAAGTGTCGCACGCGGCGTTGTGTTTTACTTAGTGGGCCACTCCATTGTGCTAACAAGGCTCCCCAGGTTAACCCGGCGCCAAAGCCCACCAGTACGATATAGTCACCGGGTTGCAAACGCCCTTGTTCTACCGCCTCATAGGTCGCCAAGGGAATGGAGGCCGTAGATGTATTACCATAGTGATCAAGATTCACCATGAAGCGTTCTGTGGGCAGTTTCAACCCCCGCGCGGCTGCTTCGATGATGCGTTGATTGGCTTGGTGTGGGATGATTAGATTGACATCTTCGATTTTCAGGCCAGCCTGATCAACGACTTTTTCCGTAGCCTTTGCCATGACACGTGTTGCAAAGCGAAATATTTCACGCCCGTTCATTTGAATGTAGTGCATCCCTTGTCGTACGGTTTCCATTGTCGTGGGCTGGCGGCTGCCGCCAGCCGGTAGCATCAGGCTTTTCGCACCGGAGCCATCGGAATGTAGCGCGCTTGTTAACACGCCGCCGGGTGCCTCACTGGCTTGCAAAACGAAGGCACCGGCGCCATCACCAAACAAGATACAGGTTTCACGGTCTTCCCAGTTCACAAACCGCGAAAGCGTCTCCGAGCCGATGACCAGCGCGCTTTTGATGGCGCCAGTACGAATTTGAGAAGCGGCCATGCTGAGCGCGTAGATAAAACCGGTGCAGGCTGCTGAAAGATCAAACGCACCGGCATTGGTGGCGCCGATGTGATCTTGTACCAGACAGGCGGTTGCGGGGAAAATATATTCTGGAGTAGAACTTGCAACAATAATTAAATCTACTTCGACAGGGGAAAGCCCGGCGTTAGATAACGCTTGCAAGGCGGCTTTGCTGGCCAGTGTTGCTGTGCTTTCATTTGCCCCCGCAATGCGACGTTCGTGGATGCCGGTACGGCTGACGATCCATTCATCGCTGGTTTCTACCATTTGCATAAGGTCGTTGTTTGTAAGTTTCTTTTCAGGAACGGCTATGCCCCAGCCGGTGATGTGTGCATATATACTCATGAAACAGGCTCCTTCGATGCCTTGGTGTGGGGTGAACAACTCGCAGGTTACAACACTCCCTTGCAAAGAGAGATGCGCCGTGAAGGAAAAGAAAACGTTTCCCAAACCCTAACTGGCGTCTGACGAAACCGGTAGATAGCCGAATTAACCATTAATCTACAGATGGCACAGATTTTTTAATCATTCTCCGGCAATAGCCCATGTAAATACCAGACTGTGCGACTACCTGACTATCTGACTACGCGACTAAACGACTACCCAACTGCCCAACTACCCGGCGGCGTGGGAGCCGCCTCCGTTGTCCCTTGTCTCACCGGGGTAGAAGTGATCGATTTCGGGTTGGAGTTTTTCGGGGGAATGGTCAATGGCCGGGTAGAAGTATTCGTCGAAAACTTCTTTGAGGGTGCGATCGGTGCGCCGATTTTCTATCATGCGCTGTGTACCGGCCATCAAAGCCTGAGTGAAGTGCGCTGATTGGCTGTAACGGGCCATGTGCATGGTGAGCGCCTTCAGGTAGGCGGGGAAGAAGGTGTCGGTGTAATAGCGTGTCGTCGAGATCGAGTAGCAAAACGAGTGGCGTCATTATTTGAGCAGAGATTGAAACGCTTCGGGGAGTTCGTGGCATTGCCCGCAGCCAACCTGGGGTTCGGTGACTTCTTGTTGACTTTTGGTGCAATAGGCGCTGACAACCACGCGCTTGCGCCAGGGGGGCAGCAAGTCGCGTTGGATTTGTGGCCGCAGGCGCATGTGCGGGCAGGCGTTGGCTTGCCGAATGGCAGGTACCGGACAGGTTTCGCAGAGTGCCGCTTGCCAGGGCAGGTTGTGTTCCTGCAGGAGGCGGCACTCTTCGTGTTTACGCCCCCGATAGTAATTCCCGTAAAAGTGAGGACATTCTTTGCCGGCTGGAGTTTGCATAGGCAAAATTATAGCACGATATCGGTAATTGGCTATCTGGCGGGGTGGAAGTTGTCTCTGCCGGTTTAGAGGGGCAATATCCTGGGGTCTCTTAACGTTTTTTACCACGAAGACACCAAGACACAAAACTTTTCAACCTTTTCTTCGTGCCTTCGAGTCTTCGTGGTGAGATTTTCTATTGCGCCTTATGGTTTCCCCCGTTTTCTTGAGAAGTCGCCATGAAAAATAATTTTCACCACCAGACATGAAAATCTATTT
>DYKW01000209.1 GCA_020722405.1 Anaerolinea thermophila | reverse complement strand
ATCGGGATTCTCCCTGTTTTTATACCACAACATTAGAACTTTAAAAAGCCCTACGGTAGCGGATATTTCCACAAAAAAGAACCGTTATTATCAATAGAATAAATATATGTGGCAGTATCTCCGAATGTATCCACTGTAAAACGGAGTGTCTGGTCTGTTGCTAGTACGATACTTGTAATCCACCAATCTTGATCATTTGCGGTTTCTGCTGGCTGAAATAGCCATTTTTGATTATGAGAAGTATCGATGGCAATAACAACTTTCTGGGTGGCTAAATATACAGTTCCATCTTTGGCAATAATGGGGGAAGTTATCCCAGAACTATTATGATCTGGAGAATCAAAAAACCAAGCAATCGTTCCATTCTGGTTTGCACAGGACGATCTTTTTTGAGGCAACGATACTTCACAAAGTTACCTTTTTTATGAGACAATGCGCAGAGGCGGCCTTCGGGTCGCCTCTGGTGTATAATATTTATAATATTATGGTACGGGCGTAAGGGCTGGTTCATAATAGGTTGATACTTTGACAATCGCATTAGCTTTCCAACGGCGGCTAATTCTGAGATAACAGTCATGTTCGCAACCTACATTTTGACAGGAGGTATAAAACATGGCAAAGCACCGTATTCCCAAGTTTACCCTTGAGCAACGGACTGAGGTGGTGGCGCAAATGCTTGTTTCTCTACCATCTTGCCGTTGGGGGCCGGTTTCTAAACTGGCGCGTGAGCATGGTGTTTCTCGCACGCTTCTTTATGAAATACGAGCCCGCGTCTGGGAAGCTATCGTAAATGCCCTGCAGCCTCGAGAGGCCGGTCGGCCGGCCAAGACCGCTACGCTAACGGTGGATAAATCGTTCATTGCCCGGGCCATCACTATCCTGCCTATGCTGAAGGGCTCTGTGCGTGCGGCTGGGCCTGCGTCTGCTCTTGGGTGTTGAGCGTTCCGTGGGCTACATCAGCTAGACACTCACAGCAGCGGGTGAACAGGCGGCGGCCTATAATCTCGGTATCGGCGTCCCCCTGCCGAACCTTGGCGAAGCCGACGACATCTTCCAGGGCTGTCAGCCGTGTCTCGGTAGACGGGCGTTCGTTCCTGGTGTTGAATCTTACGCCAGCAGAGTCCCGCGACAGCACGACTTGGGGACTCACCTACCTGGATTTGGTGGAGCGTGGCATTCGCTTCCACGACCTGGCCAGTGGTGGTGGAACAGGGCTGCTGGCAGGCGTGCGGGAGGCGCAACTGGCTATCCCTTTGCGCCCAAACCTATTTCACCTGCTGCCAGACGCCCACCGCCTGACGCAGCGACTGGAAAGGGCAGCTTACAAGGCCATGGAGAGCGCCGAGCGCGCCTGCCGGGCCGACCTAGAGGCGCGGGGCGTCATTCGTCGTCGTGGCCGACGCCTCAAGATCAAGACCTCGCTGCCCCAGGCGGAAGACGAGCAAGTCCGGGCCATGGCGACCTTTGATAACTAGCATTGGCTGCTTGGTGAGATCCGCCAGGCGTTGGAACCCATCACACCCGCCGGCGACCTTGTATCGGTCGCAGAGTCGCAATCCACCCTGGAGGCAGCCATTGGACTGCTCAAGGACCTTGATCAGCGGGACGTCAGCGTCTTCGCCGACGACCTCCAAGAGAAGTTGCCCGAGTTGCTTGCCCCGCTAGAGTGGTTGGAGCAACAACTGACGCCTTTGCTCCAGGGCGTGGACGCAGAGACGCAAGTGTTCATTCTCTGGGTCTGGCAGCATCGCCACGACCTGCACCTGGACATCGCCGCTAATTTTCCAGAGGCTTTACAACCCGTCGTGGGCGCGGTGTGGGATGTCCTGAGCCTGTTCCACCACTCCTCCAGCCTGGCGGAATCTCTGCACAGTTGGCTGCGCCCCTACTTGCAGATTCACCGGGGTATGCCTAAATGGTTGCTGCTCTTGCTGCAACTCTTCTGGAATCACCACCGGTTCGAACGGGACAAGCGGGCAGGTAACAGCCCCCTGGAACTGGCGGGGGTGGAAGATGCACCTTCACTGGCCGTTGGATCAACTGTTCCGCCCCAGTGTGGTCACCCAACCAGCGTAATTTTTCAAGGTGTCAAAAGTGTCAACCTATTTTAGTTCGTAATTGAACCATCCCCTATAATACGTCTCCGTCTATGATGTCATTTTTAAAGAGCCAACATGTCGAAAA
>DYKW01000026.1 GCA_020722405.1 Anaerolinea thermophila | reverse complement strand
TGAAAAAATGATTTTCACCACCAGACATGAAAATCTATTTTCAGATCAGATACACTAAATGACTACACGATAAAAACGGCTTTTTCTTTGTACCCTGGCGTCTTTGTGTTCTATTTTCGACAAATTTGCAAAGGTTGCACATCAGTTCCCGTTCATCCTCGTTAGAATTTCATACGCTCAAACCTCGCTACATGCCCCTGTATTGATTGGCAAAAGTGCGGAGTTGTTTTTGGACAAGTCCTAAGATTGTAGGGGAAGGATAGCACAAAGCAGGTAGCAAAGTCAAGTTTTTTTCAAAATCTCACCAAACGTGTTACACTGTAGTGTTTCGTGAATATTTTTATCAAGTACATTCCCAAAAGAAAATGTCCACATCGTTTTGTGAAAATCCTATGCGAAACCTGCTGATTTTACTTCCTCTGAGTTTCTTCCTCCTTCGCCATCCATCCCCCCAACACCAAGAAACGACACCCACCCCCCCAGTGGTGGTCGTAGCACCCCAAGAGGGTGAGGCCCTTCAAGGTGTGATTGACATCACCATCGAAGTCCCGCGCGGCTCTCCAATGGCCGAAGCGGTGCTCTACTTTGGCTATGCGCAAGATTCAAGCGGCATGCGCTTCCCCATCTGGGAGGCAACATCCCCACGTGGTGGAGAGCCGCTCACCCGCTGGGACACCACCACCATCAGCGACGGAGACTATACCCTTTACCTCATCATCCACCTGGAAAACGGCATCCAATTGCAAGCCACCATTCCCGGGCTGCGCGTGCGTAACTACACCCCTATCGAGACGGCCACCCCCACACTCACACTCACCCCACTACCCGGCGAGACCCAGCAACCACCTTCCCCTACCGCGACAGTCATTCCACCAACAGCCACGCCATTGCCCCAAAATCCAGCCGCACTGACCATTCCCACCCTGCTAGACACTATTAAAATAGTTGGGCTGAGTGTGCTGAGTTTTTTCATTCTGGCAACAATCTATCGCCTTCTACAACGACGTTTTTCTTGAAATCCCCATGTCTTCTCAAGCCATCCCCTCACCATTTCTCATCGTTGGTCTGGGAAATCCAGGCCGAAAATACCAAAACACCCGCCACAATGCCGGCTTCCTATTGCTAAACGCGCTGGCAAAAGAAATGGGCATCACTTTTTCTCGGCTACAGTCTAAGGCGCTGGTAACACACGGCCTTTTGGAAGGCCAAAAGGTCATCCTAGCCAAACCCCAAACGTACATGAACCTATCCGGCGAGGCGGTTGGTGCGTTGATGAAATTTTACAAACTCCCCCCCGAAGCCTTGCTGGTGGTCTACGACGACGTCGACCTGCCCTTTGGGGCGTTGCGTATGCGCCCCAAAGGCGGGGCAGGCGGACATAAAGGCATGGCATCCATCATCCAACACCTGGGCACACAGAATTTTCCCCGCCTGCGCATCGGCATAGACCGTCCCCCAGGTCGAACGGACGCTGCCGCCTACGTGCTGCAGGATTTCTCGGCAGATGAACTCGAAGCCCTATCCGAAACCCTGGGGCGCGGCATACAAGCCATCCACCTGTTTGTTACCCAGGGCCTGGACGCCGCGATGAATTACGTCAATCCACAGGAAAACAATTGGTGACAAGCAATCCGCTAAAAATCGAGCAAATCATCCCGCTTGATCCGTTGCTGGCACGCCTAACCCAGGGCATGCAGCCACCGCGCGTCCTGGGGTTGCCGCGTGCTGCCCGTCTGCCGGTGGTGGCCGCGCTACACACACGTCTCAAGTGCCCATTGCTTTTGCTCACCAACCGCGCCGACCGGGCACGCCTCTTGCTGGAAGAACTGGAATTCTGGGCCCCCCAGGCCAATCTGCTCCCCTTTGCAGAGCCAAATGCCCTTTTCTACGAGCGTACCCCATGGAGCGAAACCACACGCCGAGAGCGCCTGCAAGTGCTCACGCATCTGGCAAGCACACAAATCCCTGGAGCGCCGCGTCCCCAAAAGGAAGCCATTATCGTAGCCTCGGCACGCGCCATGATGACGCGTACCATGCCGCGCCGTATCTTCATCAAGGCCACGCGCACCCTCAAACGCGGTCAACACCTGGAGCCACATACCCTCTCGAGGGAACTGGTCACCCTGGGGTACGAGTCGGTATCCATTGTCACCCAACCAGGCCAATTCTCTCGTCGTGGCGGCTTGCTAGATGTCTGGACACTACTTTCCGAAACGCCGGTACGCCTGGACTTCTTTGGCAATCAACTCGATACCCTGCGCCCCTTCGACCCCGCCACCCAGCGCACCGCCGGCGCCCAGGAACGCCTGCTCATTGCGCCGGTACGCGAATTTTTACTCCCTGACAATTGGGGCGAAGAAGAACCACCAGAAGAATTCCACCTGCCCTGGTTACACCCAGAACCCGCCAGCCTGCTGGACTACCTGCCCCCCAATGCCTTGATTTCGATAGATGACCAACAGGCATTGGAGGAGACCTTCGACGTACTGGAGTCACAGGCTGTGGCTATGCGCAGCGAAGGCATCCAAAACGGCACTTTGCCCGAGGATACACCGCTCCCCTATTTGTCGTGGAATGAAGTACGCGAGACCCTGCATCATCGCAATGCCCTGGCGCTTGGCCCTTACAGCCTATCCCCAGACCCCGATCTGGAAGCCATCCGGCAGGCTTTCACGCCTGAGCAGCGTTTTGGTGGACAACTCAAAATATTTACAGACCATCTGCATCGCCTGCTGGCAAACGACGAACAGGCTATCGTCATCTCACGACAAGCCACCCGTCTCCAAGAAGTGTGGGAAGAATACACATCTTCCCCTTCGTCCCAAACGCCCACTTTTCTGCCCGGCTCACTTTCCGAAGGCTGGGTATTGACCTCACCCAGCGGCAAGCGGCTGCATCTGTTTTCAGATGGTGAAATTTTCGGCTGGCAACGGCCTCAGCCGCGCCGACGGTCACAAGCGAAATTCAGCGCCCCGGAAAGCACCTATGCCGACTTAACTGTCGGGGATTGGGTTGTACACGTCGAACACGGCATTGGATTGTATCGCGGCATGGTACGCCGCAGCATCGAGGGCATTGAAAACGAATACCTGCAAATCGAATATGCCAACGGTGACGAGTTGTATGTCCCCATTCATCAGACCGACCGTCTAACACGCTACGTTGGCTCTGGTAGCCGCCCTCCTACCCCCAGCCGGTTAGGCAGCCCGGAATGGCAACGCGTCAAACAACGCGTCAGAGAAGCCGTTCAACAAGTAGCCGAAGACCTTCTCGAGTTGTATGCTCGCCGCCAAGTTACATCTGGCTTCGCCTTCAGTCCCGATTCACACTGGCAACAAGAGTTAGAAGCCAGTTTTCCCTATATCGAAACCCCCGATCAATTGCAAGTGTTGGCCGAAGTCAAGCGCGATATGGAGCGCCCTCGCCCCATGGACCGCTTGATTTGCGGTGATGTAGGCTATGGCAAAACCGAAATCGCATTGCGGGCAGCCTTCAAAGCCGTCATGGACGGAAAACAAGTTCTCATGCTGGTACCCACCACCGTCCTGGCACAACAACACTACCAAACCTTTCGTGAACGTCTGGCATCCTTCCCGGTACGCGTCGAAATGCTCTCGCGTTTTCGCTCCCATCGCGAGCAACGTGCCATCATCAACGATTTGAGGCATGGTCGTATCGACATCCTCATCGGCACTCACCGCTTGCTTTCCGGCGATGTGCACCCCAAAGACCTGGGATTACTCATCATAGATGAGGAACAACGCTTCGGCGTTACACACAAAGAAACCATCAAACGCATGCGCACCGAGGTAGACGTGCTCACCCTGACGGCCACCCCTATCCCACGTACGCTGTACATGGCCTTAAGCGGTGTACGCGACATCTCCACCCTCAACACACCGCCCGCAGAGCGCCTGCCGGTGGTTACCCACGTCGGGCCATATAACAAAAATCTGGTACGACAAGCCATGCTGCGCGAACTAGATCGTGGGGGACAAGTCTTCTTCGTTCACAACCGCATCAAGACCATTCATGCCATGAAGGCGCACCTGCAAAAATTAGTACCCACCGCGCGTATCGGCATTGGACACGGTCAAATACCGGAAAAAGAACTGGCCGAAGTAATGCGCACTTTCAGCAAAGGCGAAATCGATGTTCTACTCAGCACATCCATCATCGAATCGGGGCTTGATATCCCCAGTGCCAATACCCTGATTGTGGATCGTGCCGACACCTTCGGGCTGGCGCAGTTATACCAGTTGCGCGGCCGGGTAGGACGCGGCGGACAGCGCGCCTATACCTACTTTTTCCGACACCGCAAGTTACTGCCCACTCGCGAAGGCCAGTTACGCCTGGAAACGATTGCGGAAAACAGTCAGTTGGGGGCTGGGTTCGCGATTGCCATGCGCGATCTGGAAATCCGCGGTGCAGGCGATTTACTGGGAACCCGTCAGCATGGACACATCGCAGAAGTCGGTCTTCACCTGTATACCCAATTACTGGCCGAGGCAGTACGCCGCTTACAAGAAAACACCAACGAGACGGCTCCTCCGCTTTCAGAGTCGGCAACAGACTTACTCCCCCCTGAGGGGGTGCGCGTGACCGTAAATTTACCCATCCCCATTAGTATCCCGCCAACCTACATCCCCGACCAGGTTATGCGCCTGAGTTTGTACCGCCGTCTGGCAGCACTGCGTTCTCTCACAGAAGTTGCATCGCTACGCGCCGAATTTGTCGACCGCTTTGGACCATTGCCCACTTCTGTAGAAAATTTGCTCTTCCAGGTACAGGTACGTCTACTTGCCGAACAGGCTGGTTTGAGCGCAGTGACCACCGAAGGGGGGATGATCGTGCTTCGTTACGGCGAAAAAGACCTGGACGAGGTTGAATTAGGCGAACGCGTACGCTTTGGACGGACTGCATTATGGTTTGACTACAAAAAAGAAGCAGACTGGCGCAACCGTCTGTTGGAAATTCTCTTCCCCCTGGCTGGTCAAGCGGCTGCATAGTCGTGCATCAAACTATCCGACTATCCGACTACCCGACGGACATCGCATACATCGGAATGCTTTCCCCGGTAAGGTAGAAGCCCAGTTTACGGTACAAGTGCAACGAAGCCTCATTCCCCTCTTGTGTGTTGACGGTCACCCGGCCAATGCTTCTCCGGGAAAAATAATGCAGCATATCTCGCACTAACCCGCCACCAATCCCCTGCTGCTGATACTCTGGCAAGACGGCCAGTCGCGCTAAATGACCAGCCCAATGCCCAACAGCCGTGCTAATCTGATAGCCAACAATTCGCCCATCTTTTTCTGCCACAGTAGCCACAGCCGCCTGACGATAGGCACCTTGCAGCATTTCACGCGAATTCCGCCATAAAAGGGGAAAAGCCATCTCGTCTACGTACACCACGTCGGGGAGGTCATCTACTGTCATCGAGCGCACATACACATCAGCATCTAAGCGCGGCTCAGGAGCAGCGATTGCATCACGTGCCAAAACCACCACTGTATCCACTTGTTCAAAGCCGGAGCGCGCAAGCAAATTCTTGAACCAGGATTGCAGGGGTAGCGCAGCGACATGTAATGAGGTCTGAAAATGCAAGGCTTCACGGGTAGATGCCCACAACGCGTCCCACCACCTCGTAATGTTTTCGCCATCCCTGGCAGCAAAAAGATGAATCCAGGCCACACCTGGTGGATCTTCGGGGCAAGCCAACACTGCCATTGGCTCACGCTCCTGTTCGAGGAGTAAATAAGGTTGCTTGCCAAGCAATTCCAACGGCGAATACCAGCCCAAATGGCGGTGAACATAGTTTTCAAAATGCATCAAACTTGCCACAGCATCCCGATCAGCATTTTTCGCTGGTCGTAGGCATACTTTTTCACTAACAATCATTATGGGCACCTCTGGGGGAAAAATTCTTAGGAGAATTTGCGGTCCAGCCAGTCCAAAGGGACTTTCAGTAAACGTTTCAACAGGCGGTGTTTAGGCGAAGGGTGCTCAATCCCTTCCAGTCCAGCCTGCATAGAAGCTAATGCCTGCAATTGCTTACCCATACGCAACTGCAATGCCGAGATAGCCTGCATAACATGCAAACGCAACTCAGGTTTATCACGCAACAAGTCAGCCGCCTGCTGATAGGCATCTAAAGCATCATCCAACTGTCCCAATGCTTCCAACGCAGCGGCCATATTGCCCCAAGCCATACCAGCACGCTGCAGATCGCCGGCTTCCAAGAAAAGCGCTGGTGTACCTTCGACAGCCTGTAAAGCAGCCTGAGCCTCTTCAGCCTGCAACCAGGCAACACTGGCATTATTTGCCTGCTCAGCAGCCTGTAATATCGCCCCTTGGATCTCAAAGGCTTGCTGTGCTTGTGCAAACTTAGCTGCCGCTTCCGCAAAGTGCTTGGCCTTATACGCATGTTGTGCTTGTGCTGCTAAAGTCTCTGGTTTTGCACTCATAAGGTGATTTCCAACAACCCTTCCGCAACGTTGCGTAATTTTTGTACCGGCATCTCACTCAACCGTTGCGCCAATTCAAGGAAGGGACGATTGATCGGGCCAGCGACAAATTTCTGTAACTCTGGCGGCAATTCCAGGAATTGCTGAATACTATACTGGCGTGATGTCCACTCTCCAAACGGGCCTTTTTGGTCATAAAAATCGCGAATGGAATGGCCACAAGCCATTGCAAGGCGTTCTAATAACGGTAAGGGAATGGTACGCTCTCCCAATTCATAACGCGCCAATAATTCGGGCATTATATCCACTTTTTGGGCTAATGCTTCTAGCGAAAGTCCTTTCTCGCGACGGTATTTACGCAGATGTGCACCAATCAAACGATGGCGCAATGCCATAACCTTTTCGATTGTTTCAGCACTCGTCTTTGGGGAAGGGTTCAATCGCGAGCCTTCCCAAAAATGATCCAAAGGGACGTTGAGGAAATAAGCCAACGCCTCAATTTCTGGTAAGGAAGGCATGGCTTCTCCCAGTTCGTAGGCCTCATATTCATCTACCGAAATGCCCAGAACCTGAGCACAAGTGCCTGCACTTTGTCCTGCAATTTTGCGCGCTTCCCGGAGTAAAACGCCCAATTTTTTTGCTCGCAAAATCATAGCTTTTTGTTCATCCATAAATATACCTTCCTTATAACAAAGCAGAATATCTCAATGCCGGCGACTACGTCTGTCTGAACCAACATCTCCTATACTGATGCCAAACACTTGGGGGCCAAGTTTAAAGCCTGCATCTTCCAAACGCGGCATAAATAAGGGCCGAATGCCTGTAGCCTTGAGAGAGCCAACAATCTTCTTTTCAGGGGAAATACCGGTTTGTTCAAAACGGAAAATTTCGGTCATCACGACCGTATCCCCTTCCATGCCAACCACTTCGGTAATCGAGGTTACTTTTCGAGAGCCATCTCGCAGACGGGTTTGTTGAACGATGAGGTCTACCGCCGAGGCAATTTGCTCTCGTATCACCCGCAAAGGCATGTCCAAGCCGGCCATCAACGACATCGTTTCCATGCGAGCAATGGCATCTCTAGGGGTGTTGGCATGCAGCGTAGTCAGTGAGCCATCATGACCGGTGTTCATGGCTTGCAACATATCCAGGGTCTCACCACCACGGCACTCTCCCACAATAATGCGATCAGGGCGCATGCGCAACGAGTTGCGCACCAGGTCACGTACTACAATTGGGGCTTTGCCGTCCGCACTGTGAGCGCGCGTCTCCAGTCGCACCACATGCTCTTGGCGCAATTGCAATTCGGCCGCATCCTCAATCGTTACAATCCGTTCATCAGGTGGAATAAAACTAGAGAGAATATTCAAAAGCGTAGTTTTTCCAGAACCAGTGCCACCCGAAACCACAATATTGAGACGAGCAGCCACACAGGCTTCCAAAAACTCAGCCATGGTTTCTGTCAGCGAGCCATATTCTATTAGTTGCTCTACGGTTAACTTATCACGTTTAAACTTACGAATGGTAATCGATGGCCCATCAATAGCAACCGGCGGAATCACTGCATTCACACGCGAGCCATCTGGCAAACGAGCATCCACCATGGGTGTATCGGCATCTATGCGGCGTCCCAGTGGCAAAACAATGCGCTCAATAATGCGCAATACGTGATCATCATCTCGGAAACGAGCATTGGTTAAAGTCAATTTGCCATTTCGCTCAACAAAAATCTTTTCCGGGCCATTGACCATGATTTCGCTAACATCAGGGTCATCCAAAAATTGCTGAATAGGACCATACCCTATTAACTCATTCTGTACATCTCGAAACAACTGTTCACGCAGGGTGTTCGGCAAATTCACCTTCGCGTAAGCATATGCTTGCTCCAATAATTTGTTAATGGCTTCTTCTCGTTGCTCAGGTGCAACAGGATGAGTAGAGAGTTCACGCGAGATAAGGTTAACCAAATGGGCCCGCAATTTCTCCAGGTCACCCCCTCCAGACTGAGGTCGGGCACTAGATGCTGCTTTCGATAACTGGCTCACGCGTCGTCTCCTGAATCTTGCGTAGACAAAGTTTCTTCATTACTCGCATGTTCTACTTTGTCTAATGCCCCAAATTCTCCCCCACTTTCTTTTTCTGGAATCACCCAAATGATGTGGTCTCGGTTGATGGATACAAATTCTCGGCGAAACAGTAGCGTATCGGCATCATCATAAATTGCCGCATTAGTGATAGCCAAAAACTGCTCTGGACGATCCAATTCATCTTTAACCCGATCGCCTACTCGCACGTAAATTTCGCCACGGATACGGTAATGGGTGGTTTGTATAATGGCTTGTACCGTATTTTTTGTAACAAAATTCGTAAAAAATTTTCCTTTTTCGTCGTAACGAATTTGAGCCATTGGCTTACTTCCTTTCAAAGTGGAGGAGCTATTACCCGAGGTTGACGATCACACTGCCTTCGTTATGCCATAGCCACAATCGAAAAAACATTACAGGTTGCTAACAAAATCAAGCGGCATCTATGACAGGCTTCACACCACCGCCGGCATCAGGTAGCCTTCACCAGAACGAGTGACAATATGCACTGGATTCTTAGGGTCCTCCTCCAATTTTTGCCGCAATCGAGAAATGCTAACCCATAGAATTTCCCGATCATCTTTGAACTCTTCGCCCCAAACATTAATCAATAATTCTTCGGATGACAAAACTCGCCCCAGATTGTGAGCAAATTGCAACAATAAACGGTATTCGGTAGAAGAAAGAAAAACCATCCTATCGCCCAGATAAACTTCTGCACGAGAAAAATCAATAATCAAGTTACCATGTGTAAATACAGCAGGTGTATTACGCGGTGTTTGCACAGAAAAGCGACGTAGAACAGCCCGTACACGTGCCAAAAATTCTTCCCCGGAAAATGGTTTGATAATGTAATCGTCCGCGCCAACGTCTAATCCCGTCACGCGCGCTTTCTCTTCTGCTTTACTGGTTAGCATGATAATGGGTGTATTGGAAAACTCACGGATACGTTGACAAACCATAAAACCATCCATATCTGGCATCATGATATCCAGGATCACCAGATCCGGACGTTCATTCGCGACCATCTGAATGGCGTTTTCGCCATCGTAGGCACGTAAGACAGTGTATCCTGCAATTTTTAGGCTTTCGCCTACTAGGCGGGCGTACAACGGTTCATCGTCAACGACCAAAATTTTTGCCGACATATGCTCTTCTCTCCTTAACCATGAACCTACATGTGGGGTTGCTTTTTTCACCTCACATGTGAAGGGGTAACGAAAATTCAATTTGAGTACCCTCACCTGGGCGAGATTGTACCTTATAAGGCACACTATGGGCATCCAAAATACGCTTTACCAATGCTAACCCTAATCCTGTGCCACCGTAACGGCGAGTCATTGCTTCGTCAAGTTGGTGAAATGGTTCAAAAATTTCATCTATACGTTCAGGAGGAATGCCAATGCCGGTATCCGACACTAAAACATCCACAACCCGACCTTGTATTTTCAGATGAACACTCACTTTTCCATGCTCGGGTGTAAATTTAACAGCGTTATCAAGCAATTGCATCAACACCCAGGTTATTTTATCCCCATCCACCTGAACCCAACAAGGGCTTTTGGGAATTTCACAATGTAATTCAATTTGTTTGCGTTGCACTGCCGGAGCAACCTGGGCGCAGGCAGTATTCACCAGTTCCGCCAAATCATGTGTCTTGATATTGAGGCTGAGTTCGCCGCGTGCAGCCAAAGAAAACTGCAATAATGATTCAATCAATTGTTCCAAACGTTGCGTCGCATGCAACACTGTGCGAACGGCTTTATGTTGCTCTGTATTCAAATCTCCTAGCATAGCACTATCCAATAACTCCAGGTATCCCTTGATATGCGCTAATGGAGTGCGCAGCTCATGAGAAACATTAGAAATAAAATTGGATTTTATTTGGTTGAGTTCCGTAAGGCGCTGTAGTGCCTTTTGCAACTCATTAGTACGCTGTTCAACGCGTTCTTCAAGGTGTCGGTTGGTGTCTTTGAGCGCATTCTGGAGTTGGAAAATCTGTTCGGTAATGGCACGATCCAATGGTTGTTGATCAACCATGCCCAAAGCAAGTAGAGCCTGCCCCAAAAGACAAGACTCTCCCCGCTCTGCGCGTTCCTGCTGGTAATCCAACGCTTGTCGCAATTGTGCCGCCGTGATCACGCCTTTTTGCACCAGGCGTTCCCCCAACCTTGGAATTAAAACCTCAGGGGTCAATGCCATATCGGAATCAGAAGAAATCTGGATGGCAAACTGGCTTTCTTCCAAGACAGCAGCCAATGCTACGTCAACGCCGCAATGCGGACAATAACGGGGATTCCCAGATATCAAGTGCTGACAACTAGGGCATAGGATAGCGTTATCGTTCACATAGGCTCCCGAATAATCAACTCCCAGCACATCTGCGTTTCGCGACAGCAACCCCAAAAGGCAATGGCTTGCCAAGTCCTGCGCCAGAATACGATAAAAAAACCATCGTAAATATGATACCTTACTTTACCACAGATGCAAGCCAAGATATTTCAGAAATTATCTAAAATTCCCATTCTTTTAGAACTTGTCCAGAAAAACTCCGAGGGGTTCGTCTATACACAATTTCCCGAAAAATTTGGGGAGGTGCCGAAGGTGTTTGTTTTACACTAGATAAGTATCTTCTCAAATTTTTGGGCAACCCTACAATGTTAAAACCTTGGCCCTTTGGAATTTTCCGTGATGCGTCCTCATATCTGGCACTACGCCGTAGGGCGGAATTAATTCCGCCCTACATCTGGCGGCGCGCCACGCCAATTCCTCGTGAACCAAAACCCTAACGCAAAGCCAGAAAGACGCGAAGGCGGGTAACAGGCGTGAGCGAAGAAAAGCCTTTCGCCCCACGATATTTCAGGCCCAAAAGGCGGACTGGAAAGCCTATTTACTGCGAGGCAACCAACAATTATGCAACACACCTGACACCATGGACAAGAGGTGTTACAATAGCATCATTCCACTACGACTTGCAATCAGGAGGCGTTTCCGTGAAAATCAAGAATCATCCAAATAAAGCCACAATGAACGGTGACAGTCTTTGGGAAAACTCTGAGGCTGCCAAGGCCTTGAAAATTTTACAAAATAATCCCCGTGTCAGAGCGATCACCATTGTAGTACCAGCCGATGCCTGCCCTGTCTGTCAGCAATTGGCTGGCACCTACCCCAAAGCCGAAGTACCACCACTGCCCCTGGAAATGTGCTCGCATCCATTGGGATGTAGGGCATCCTATCAACCCATGCTAGAAGATATTTACCCCTGAGCCAGAAATGGCTCAAAGCCAACCCACACATCAAAAAAGCCACCGGGAAATTGGTATTTCGGTGGCTTTTCTCATGTATCAGATTCAGCCTGGGTGTGTACTGCTCCTAAGAAAACATGCCGCGTGGCATTCGCGCCATCGTCTCTAGTATCACTACAAGCGGAACAGGTTTCACAGAGGCCGGGTTTCTTATCGGATGAGTGGCACCTGCGCGTTATGGTATCATGCGCAAGAACGCCTCCGCCTGTTCTCGCGTGGTAATTTCACCCGCAGCCTGGGCTTCGCGTAACATTTCGAGCAATTCCCCAACGCGGGGTCCTGGTGGGATGTCTAACAGTTGCATCACGTCCCGTCCATTCAATAACGGTGGAGGGGAAACGGCTTCTTCACGACGTTCCCACCAGCCTTCCAGCAAAAGACGTATTACGTCTACGTGATGGGTCCAGGCTTGTTGTGGGACGTCCGGCCCATACGTGCCCAAAAAATCGGCAAGTGAGAGCAAGCAGATATCCACACCAATATCGCCGGTATCTCGGAAGAAACGGTATATTGCCCGCGGGCCAGGTATCTGGTCGTCTTGAGACAACCACAAGGGACGCATGTGGTGCGCAATGGTTTTCCTCAAAACAGTGAGTTCATCAGCGCTCATGTGCAACGCTGCAGCACGGTCAACGACAAGTTTTGCACCTTGTTTCTCGTGCTGGAAAAACCTAATACGCCCATTTTCTTCCTCGGTACGGGTGAGGGATTTGGCAATGTCGTGATACAAGGCCGAGAAAAAAAGCAGTGCTCGACGCGTAACATCCGGCGTGGTCTCGGCAGAAAGGTGTTGGGCAATTTTCTCTCGATAGCGTCCCAAACGCAGAGAAACATACCCAAATACCAGGTTATTGGCCGATGTATCGGGGTCGTAATCTAGCCCTAAAGCATTCAGCAACCCATCCAGGCGTTCAATAACTGTCAAAGTATGCTCCCAAACCGGATAGACGTGTGGCGGGGACTGAGTAACCCCCTTGAGAGCGGCCGTCTCAGGGAAAATGATTGCCAGGGCACCTATCAAATCCAGGATGCGCAAGGCAGTAGCCGCTTGTTTCCCCCCAAAGATGCGCAGGGATTCAGTACGTATACGTTCTGGCGAAACATGCTCCAGTCCTGGCAAAGCGGCTTTCATCAAGCGGCGCGTCTCAGGGAGAATACTTAATTGCATGTCCACGGCTTGTCGCACGGCGCGTAAAATGCGCGTTGGATCATCCAGTAAACTGGTGGGAGAACAAACACGCAATTCGCCCTGCTTTAAAGAGACCGCTCCCCCTAGAGGATCCAACAACTGTTGTGGGGCACGTATATCTACGGCAATTGCGTTGATGGTGAAATCTCGCGCTCTCAGGTCGGCTTCCAAACCGTTGGGGTGCAAGCCGACAAAATCGAGAATGTAGCGCTCAGCGTCCATATCAAGCACCACCCGTCCGGCATCAATTTCACCATGCAAGGGGTAGTAGGCAGCATTGAGGGCATCTCCTACCCGGCGCGCCAATGCTTTGGCATTACCCTGCACCGAAAAATCCAGGTCATGGGAGGGGCGATTGCGCAAAGCATCACGGACGGCGCCTCCAACCAGATAAACAGGGGTATCGGGCGGTATAACAGCACGTATGCGTTCTAACAAAGGGTGAAAAGACAAGTTCATTTCTAAGGGGATGTAGGTGATTTGTAGGCGTTCCTTGTACTGGGAGCGTTGTGCCGCGGCCGCGGCCTGTTGCGGAGTGCCTCCCTGGGCCACCACCCGCCCATCCACACGGGCCACCCAACGGCCCGCGTAGGGCTGTAGAAAATCATCTGGGGAGGGCGATACCCTAGGAGACATCGTTATCTCAGAGGGCTTTATATTTCTTCAGATCTATCACGCCAATAAAGGGCAAATTCCGATAATGTTCGTCGATATCCAGCCCATAGCCAAAGACGAAGATATTCGGAATGGTGAAACCAACGTAATCTACGGGGATGTCAATTTCACGGCGTTCGGTCTTATCGAGAAGAACGCAGGTGCGCAAGGTCTTTGGGCGACGCGTCTTGAGCAGGGAAAGTACTGCTTCCAGCGTGTAACCACTATCCACAATGTCTTCCACCAACAAGACATTGCGATCACGGATGTCGGTATTGATATCCAGATTAATGCGCGCCTGCCCACTACTCTGGCGAGCACCAATGCCATAAGATGAAACAGCCATAAAATCAATGGCATGCGGCACGGCAATTTGTCGCATCAAGTCGGTGAGGAAAAGCACCCCACCGCGCAAGATACACACCAGGAGCAAATCCTGATTAGCATAATCGCGGCTAATCTGCTCACCTAATTCTGCAATGCGGGCTTGCAATTGTTCTTCGGAGATTAGAATTTCACTTAAAAACTCACGGTAGTCTTGCATAAATATGCTCCTAGTCAAGAACGCGGTACGATATGATGCTGACGACAGCGGGCTTCATACATTTCCGAAGCCCCAACGATGATAATAGGGTCATCATAACGCGCCGGTTGTCCATCTACAAGGCGTTGGGTGCGGCTGGCCGGTTCACCGCATACCATGCAAATGGCGTGCAGTTTGTCAACTTCTTCGGCTAAGGCCATAAGAGCAGGCATAGGCCCAAAAGGCTCGCCGCGAAAATCCTGGTCCAAGCCGGTCAGGATAACACGAATACCTTGATCGGCAAGTTGCCGCACGAGAGAGATCAAATCGTCCCCAAAGAATTGTGCTTCATCAATGCCTACCACGTCCGTGTCTTCATTGAGTAAAGGCAGAATCTCAGAAGCACTGGCAACCGGTTGGGCTTCGAAACTGCTCCCCGCATGGGACGCAACCTGGGCATAAGCATAGCGATCATCAATGATCGGTTTGAAAACTTGTACTTTGCGGCGGGCAATAGATGCACGGCGCAAACGGCGAATGAGTTCCTCCGTTTTACCGCAAAACATGGAACCCGTGATGACTTCAATACGACCAGTATGATGATTCACAAGCACCTCACAATAGAATGGATTGTTAAGCGAGATGGTTTTCGAGATAGAACCACTAAAAACTTACAGGCAGGTGTCGGG
>DYKW01000025.1 GCA_020722405.1 Anaerolinea thermophila | reverse complement strand
CCAACTACCCAACTATCCAACTACCCAACTACCTAACTACCTAACTACCTAACTACCTAACTATCCAACTACCTAACTACCTACCCAACCAAACCTTATGAACCAAACTACTCTGCTCTCCAAAATCGAAAGTAAAGACCTGCGCGTCGTCGTGCTCGGCATGGGCTACGTCGGCCTGCCGCTGGCAATGGTATTCGCCGAAGCCGGTTTCGATGTCACCGGCGTGGACCCCATCACCGAGAAAGTCGCCATGCTCAATCGTGGCGAGAGTTACATCAAGGACGTGCCTTCCGACCAAGTTACCCGCTGGGTGCAGGCCGGGACATTCCGGGCAACCACCGACTTTGCTGCTATCCGCGCCGCCGACGCCGTCAGCATTTGCGTGCCTACCCCTTTGCGCAAGACCGGCGACCCCGATTTGTCGTACATCATCTCCGCCACCGATGAACTGGCGCGTTACGTCCACCCGGGGATGGTGGTGGTGCTGGAATCCACCACCTACCCGGGCACCACGCGTGAAATCCTGCTCCCCAAGTTGCAGCAGGCCGCCGACCTGCGCATCGGAGAAAATTTCTTCCTGGCCTTCTCCCCCGAACGCGTCGACCCTGGCCGCAAGGATTGGACGACCATCAACACCCCCAAAGTGATCGGCGGCATCACGCCAGCCTGCACCGAGATCGCCAGTGCGTGGTACGGCCAGGCCGTGCAAACCGTTGTGCCGGTATCCTCGGCAGAAGTGGCCGAGATGGCAAAACTGCTTGAAAACACGTTCCGCATGATCAACATTGGTCTGGTGAACGAATTAGCAATCATGTGCGAACGCCTGGGCGTGGACGTGTGGGAGGTCATCGAGGCAGCCGCCACCAAACCCTTTGGGTTTATGAAATTCACGCCCGGCCCCGGTTTGGGCGGGCACTGCATTCCCATCGACCCGCTGTATCTCTCGTGGAAACTGCGCTCGCTCAATTACACCGCCCGCTTCATCGAACTGGCCTCCGAAATCAACACCGGCATGCCGCGTTACGTGGTCGGCAAGGTGCAGGATGCCCTCAACGAGCATCGCAAGGCGCTCAAGGGCAGCCGCGTGTTGGTGCTGGGCATAGCGTACAAACCCGATATCGACGACCTGCGCGAATCCCCGGCGTTGGATGTCATCGGGTTGTTGATGCAAAAGGGCGCCGAGGTCTCTTATCACGACCCCCACATTCCGCACTTCAAACACGATGGTTTCACGCTGCAATCAGTAAAAGACCTGATGGTCTCAGTGCGAGAGGCAGATTGCGTCGTCATTGTCACCAACCATAGCGCCTACGACTACAAAGTCATCCTGGAAAACGCGGCTTTGATTGTAGACACGCGCAACGCGCTGGGCGCAGCCGGCCGCGACAACCCAAAGGTTACGCGTCTCTAATCCCAAATTTACGGAGTTTACAATGTCTCATTATTTGCTCACCGGCGCAGCCGGCTTCATCGCTGCCCGTACCGGCGAATTATTGCTCGACAGCGGCCACACCGTCCTGGGTGTGGATAACCTCAACGACGCCTACGACGTACGCATGAAAGCGCATCGCCTGGAGGGCTTGAAAAAATATCCCGGCTTCACCTTCCAACGCATGGATATCGCCGACAAGGAAGCGGTCTTAGCGCTTGCCGAGCACGGCCCATTCGAGGCGGTGATTAACCTGGCAGCACGCGCCGGCGTGCGGACCAGCGTGGAAAATCCCTGGGTGTACGTGGACACCAACCTGACGGGCACGCTCAACCTGCTGGAACTATGTCAGCGCAGTGGCATCCGCAAATTCCTGCTGGCCTCGACCTCCAGCATCTACGGCGAAAATGCGCCGCTCCCCACGCCGGAAAGCGCCGATAGCAGCCACCCGCTGCAGCCCTACGCGGCCAGCAAGAAGGCCGCCGAAGCGATGGCGTACGCCTATCACTACCTGTACGGCATTGATGTCAGCGTATTGCGCTTCTTCACCGTCTACGGCCCGGCCGGGCGCCCGGACATGTCCGTTTTCCGCTTTATTCGCTGGATTACGGAAGGCGAAGCGCTGCACCTGAACGGCGATGGCAGCCAGTCGCGCGGTTTCACCTACGTGGACGATATCGCCCGCGGCGTCATCCTGGCTTTGCAGCCGGTAGGCTTCGAGATTTTCAACCTGGGCGGACACGAGAACATCACCCTGCGCGGGTTAATTGAACGCATCGAAGCGCTGGTAGGCCGTCAGGCGCACATTGTCCAGCACCCCTTCCCACAAGCCGACATGAAATCTAACCTGGCCGATGTCCGCAAGGCTGGGGAAGTTTTGGGCTGGGAACCCTCCGTCGGGTTGGACGAGGGACTGCGCCGCACCATCACTTGGTACAACGAAAACCGCGCCTGGGCAAAGACACTAAAATTCTAAATTCTGACAGGCACCAGGGATCCATACGACATCTGGTGCCTGTCTTTTCGACTCTTGAACGTTCTCTTACGTCGCATTATCAAAAATGCCGGCTATCTGTTCAGCGCAACGGGCATCAGCGTCGCGTTGAGCATGGTACAGGGCATCCTGGCCGCCCGCCTACTGGGCGTCACCGCTTTTGGTATGCTGGGCATCATTACCACGTTTACCACGCTGGTGAACAAATTGGCCTCTTTTCGCATGAACGAACTGGTGGTCAAGTACATGGCACAGCACATCAGTGAGGGCGACCAGCCACGCGCCGCGACGATTTTCAAGGCCGCCTTACTGGCGGAAAGTGGCACCTCGCTGGTGGCCTTTGGCCTCCTGATGGCACTTGCGCCATTGGGAGCGCGTTACTTCGCCCATGATCCGGCTACCGTCACCTGGTTTCGGCTGTACGGCGGGGCAATTGTGCTGGCGAACTTGATGTTCGAAAGCGCCACCGGCCTGTTGCAAATTTTCAACCGCTTTCGGCAGCAGGCAGCCATTCAAATTGGGCAAAGCGTGCTCACTCTGGCGTTGATTGCCCTGGCATACCTGCGTCAGGGCGGATTGAGCGCCGTCGTGCTGGCCTATCTGGTGGGCAAGGCCGCCGGATCCCTGGGGGTAACGGCAGCCGCCCTGTGGGAAGCACGTACCCGCTGGGGGAGCGGTTGGTTCCGCTATCCCCTGGGGTTGCTGGCCCCCAAAAAGGGCGAACTGTTCCGCTTTGCGGTCAGTACCAACTTAAGCGGTACGCTGAGTCTGGTCAACAAGGACAGCGAACTGCTGTGGATTTCCCTGCTGCGCTCTCCCACCGAAGCCGGGTACTACAAATTGGCGCTGGCGCTTGCCAACCTGGTGCAAATGCCCATCAGCCCACTGCCAAGCGTCACCTATCCCGAACTTTCGCGTGAGGTGGCGCGCCGCAACTGGAAAAACGTGCGCTATGTGTTGAAACAAGGCTCCCGGCTGGCTTTTGGCTACACCGCGGCCGTTGCTTTGGGGTTATTTCTCCTGGGACGCCCCTTGATTGCCCTGGTGTACACGTCCCAGTACCTGCCCGCCTATCCGGCGTTGCTCCTGCTGTTGGTTGGTTTTTTGGTTGCCAACACCTTCTACTGGAACCGCGTCGCGTTGCTCTCGCTGGGGCGCGCCGACCTGCCCACAAAAATCAATTTTGGGCTGGCGCTCTTCAAAATCGCCGGTATCCTGCTGCTGGTGCCCATCTGGGGCTACCTGGCAAATGCCGGGCTGCTGGCCGCTTCGTACATCATCGGCGTTACCCTTGCCGTGACGTTCTTCTATCGTCTGCTGCAGGCACGCGAAACGACTGCTGTTCGCTAACGCCCATCTTTCTCTTATGCGTGTTGCTTATATCCTTCCCTCCCTACACACTTCTGGTTGGCGGCGATATAGTGAGGATTTACTGCACACCCTCGCCAAACAAGTGGAGCCAATTCTGCTTCACGCCGTCCAGGATAACGACCTGGTGGCCGAGAGTTTCCCCCATTGGACGCGCTACGCGCTGCCCGTGGTGCAAGAAGCCTCGCTCAGCAGCAACCGCACCCGCCGGCAATTGCTGCGCTCCCTATGGTCGGTGCGGCGTCTGCCCATCCCTCGCCCGGATGTGGTGCACTCCCTGGAGGCCTATCCCACAGGATTGATTGGTCATGCCCTGGCGCGGCGCTGGCGCGTGCCCCACGCGTTGACCGCTCACGGTACTTACGGGGTGTTGTGGGCGCGTTATCCCCTCGACCGCTGGGCTTACCGGCGGGTACTGCGCGGCGCGGCCGTTGTCTGCCCGGTTTCTCATGGCACGGCCGACTTGATGCAGGAATTCTTCCCCGCAGACCTGCCATCGGAGCGTCTGCGCGTCATCCTGAACGGCAATGGTTTTTGGCAGCGCATACCAAGAGAACAGGCACTGACGCGCCCCTGGCCCAAAACCCCAACCGTGCTGACGGTTGGGGACCTCAAACCGCGCAAGGGCATTCACATCA
Organism: Anaerolinea thermophila; assembly: GCA_020722405.1. GTDB lineage: Bacteria > Chloroflexota > Anaerolineae > Anaerolineales > DRKV01 > DRKV01. Next base: position 10,533 of record DYKW01000025.1, on the reverse strand, counting down.
GTTTGTCGGCCTTTGCCCACCTACACCGTGAACTTCCCCAGGCGCGCTACTGGATTGTGGGCAAGTACCATCCCGCGAACTCCTATTTCCAATTTTTGCAGCAACTGGTTAACGAGTATGACTTGCAAGAAGCGGTCACCTTTTGGGGGCGAGTGGACGATGCCCAGTTGGATGACCTTTACCGCCAGGCTTCTATTTTTGTGTTGGCTTCCCAGGCCGAAGACTTGCGTTTCGAGGGCTTCGGCCTGGTCTACATTGAGGCCGGCGCCTACGGTCTGCCTGCCATTGGCACCCGCAGTGGCGGCATCCCCGATGCGGTGCGGGATGGCGAAACCGGCCTGCTGGTGACTCCTGATAACGTCGAGGCGCTGACCGAGGCTATGCGCCGCTTGTTGACCGAAGAAGCCCTGGCGCGCCGCCTGGGGCAAGCCAACCGTCGCCTGGCGGAAAGCCTCACCTGGCAGCACACCGCTGAAGCCTGGCTGGAAACCTACCGCACCCTATGACCCGTTTACTGTTAGCCGCCCCTACGTACCTGCCATCCCCACGCGCCAACACTATCCAGGTGATGAAAATGGCGCAGGCATTGCGCATTTTAGGGGAAGAGGTGCTCATGACCATCCCCGACACAGCCCGTCAGCCGGTGCCAAATTGGGAAGCCATTGCCCACCAATACGGCCTTTCCCGGCGCTTCGAGATGAACTGGCTGCCGGTGCAGCCGCGCTGGCACAGCAGCGATTACGCCTGGCAGGTGGTCAACCTGGCGCGTCGTACCGGCGTAGATTGGGTGTACACGCGCCACCCTCAGGCTGCGGCACTGTGCAGTTGGGCGGGCATCCCCACCGTCCTTGAGGTACACGACATCCCTCGGGGGCGCTTTGGCCCGCTGTGGTTCCGGGCTTTTTTGTGGGGGAGCGGCGGGGGGGTACTGGCAGTCATCACCCAGGCCTTAAGGGACGCGCTCCCCCTGTGGGGCTGGCAAAAGCCGGTCATCATCCTGCCAGATGGCGTTGACCTGGTGCGCTTCCATGACCTGCCTACCCCTGAGGCGGCGCGCGCTGCCCTGAATCTGCCGCAGCGCTTCACCGCCGGCTATACCGGGCACTTGTACCCTGGGCGGGGCATCGAACTGTTGTTGGCGCTGGCGCAACGCCTGCCGGATGTCACCTTCTTGCTGGCCGGCGGCAGTCCAGAGGAGGTGACACGCTTGAAGTCCCAAACCGTCGACCTGCCAAACGTGGTACTGACCGGCTTCATCCCCAACGCCGAACTGCCGCGCTACCAGGCTGCTTGTGAGGCGCTCCTGATGCCTTATCAAAAGCGGGTCTCGGCTTCCTCGGGCGGGGATATCGGCCAATTTCTCAGCCCCATGAAAGTCTTCGAATACCTGGCCTGTGGACGGGTGATCCTGTCCAGCGATTTGCCGGTGTTGCGCGAAGTGTTGCATGAGGACAATGCCATGCTCCTGCCGCCGGATGATCTGGATGCCTGGGAAAAGGCACTACGAGCCATTCAACACGCCCCGCGGCGCTACGCGGCCCTGCGGCAACAAGCCCGTCAGGATGCGGCGCGTTATACCTGGGAGTCGCGTGCCTACCGCCTGCGCGCCGCGCTGATGAGCCAACGCAGGTGACCATCACTTTCAGCCCAATCCGGGGCTTGATGTGAAAACTTCTCTCCACGCCTTCGACCTTTTCTTCGTACCTTTGGGACTTCGTGGTGAGACTTTTTATTGCGCCATATAGTTTCCGGAATGGTTCATTTCCCACTGGAAATAGGTTTACACTTTTGTGCTGGGGTGACCCCCCTCTCCCAAATTGGGGGATGGGCGAGAGCACATCAATTGATTGTAAGTGTTTACAGATTTCTGAACCATAGCCGATGGTCGTTCAAAAATCCAGCACTGTGAGTATAATTTTCAGCATGTCATCCGTAATCACGCTGGGTGTCATCGCCGATACCCACGTCCCCGACCGCAGCCGCACGTTACCCCCCGCCGTCCTGGAGATTTTCTCCCGCCGGCAGGTGCAAGCCATCTTGCACGCCGGCGATGTTTCCTCGAGCGTCGTTTTCGAGCAACTCAACCGCATCGCCCCGCTGTACGCCGTCCGCGGCAATCGAGATTTCTGGGTCATGCGCCACCTGCCCCGCACGCAGGTGCTTACCTTCGGCGGCGTGCGCCTCGGCATGGTGCATGGGCACGGCTCGTTCTGGGATTACCTGAAAGACAAGTGGATTTTCTACACCCGCGGCATCGGCATCTCGGCCTTTGAGCAGCGCGCCCTGCAAACCTTCGCTCCCGATGAAGTGGAGGTGGTCATCTTTGGGCATATTCACACCCCGGTCAACCGGCGCGTGGCCGGACGGCTGCTCTTCAACCCCGGAACAACCAGCAACCCGTTGTATGCCCATCAACCGCGCACCGTTGGGTTGCTGCACATCGCAAACGGCGCCGTGCGCGGCGAAATTGTCAGCCTGGAAGGCGATATTGTACGGAGGTGACCATGCTTTCTAAAAAACGAATTGTTTACCTGGTGGGCCCAGAGTTCGAAGACCTGGAATTTTGGGTGCCATTGATGTTCTTGCAAGCCGAAGGGGCGCAAGTAACCATCGTGAGTTATCAGAAGGCCACTTTTCGCGGCAAACACTGCCTGGAAGCTGCCGCCGAAGCCCTGCCCTCAGAAATTTCGGTGGACGACTTCGACGGCCTGGTTGTCCCCGGCGGCTGGGCGCCCGACAAGTTGCGCCGCTACTCCGAAATCACCGGCCTGGTGCGCGCCTTTTACGAACAAGGCAAAATCGTGGCTTCTATCTGTCACGGCGGCTGGGTGTTGGCCTCCGCCGGCATTCTGCAGGGGCACAAGGCCACCGGCTCTACCGGCATTCGAGATGACCTGCGCAACGCCGGCGCCACCTGGGTGGACGCGCCCGCCCTCCGCGACGGCAACCTGGTGTGGGGACGGGTGGTCGCCGATATCCCGGCCTTTTGCCGTGAGTTACGCACTGCACTGGCAGATTCTTGAGGAAAATCAACCGTGAACACAAAAATTCACCCCCTCCCCCTTGTGTTTGCCCTCCTGCTCGGCCTGATACTGCTCGCCGGAATGCTCCCCCCCGCTTCGCAAGCCGCCCCGACCGGACCCTGGGAGAGCAAAGTTGACCCCTGGGTCTTGCAGACCACCCAAAAGGGCGCGTCGGAATTCCTGGTTTACCTTCGGGAGCAGGCCGACCTCAGCGGGGCCGCGCGTCTCCCTACCAAGCAGGAAAAATCCGAATACATCTTCCAACAATTGACGCGCACCGCCGAACGCACGCAAGGCCCACTGCTGAGCACCCTGGCACGCATGGGCGTCCCGCACCGCGCCTACTGGATCGCAAACATGGTCTGGGTGCGCGGTGACCAATCCGTGGTGCAGGCCCTGGCACAGCGGGCGGATGTGGCGCACATCTTCGCCAATCCGGCCGTGCGCCTGCAAGAACCGGCGGCCAATGCGCCCTACCAGGCCGAAGCGCCTGCCGGCATCGAGTGGAATATCAGCCTGGTGGGCGCGCCGCAGGTATGGGCGCAAGGCGTCACCGGGCAAGGCGCGGTGGTCGCCGGGCAAGATACCGGCTACGACTGGACGCATCCGGCGCTCAAGCCCCATTACCGCGGCTGGAACGGCAGCAGCGCCAACCACAACTACAACTGGCACGACGCCATTCACAGTGGCGGCGGGGTGTGTGGGGCAAATTCCCCCGAACCCTGCGATGACAACGATCACGGCACGCACACCATGGGCACGATGGTGGGCGATGACGGTGGCACGAACCAAATCGGCATGGCCCCCGGCGCACGGTGGATTGGCTGCCGCAACATGGATCAGGGCGTGGGCACCCCCACCACCTACGCCGAATGCTTCCAGTGGTTCATCGCCCCCACCGACCTGAACGGCAACAATCCCAACCCCGCTATGGCGCCGGATGTCATCAACAACTCGTGGGGCTGCCCGCCCTCCGAAGGCTGCACCGACCCCACCGTGCTGCAAACGGTGGTAGAAAACACGCGCGCCGCCGGCATCGTGGTTGTGGTCTCGGCCGGCAATGACGGCTCCGCGTGCAGCACAGTGCAAGACCCGGCCGCCATCTACGACGCCTCCTTCAGCGTGGGGGCAACAAACAGCAGCGATACGATTGCCAGTTTCAGCAGCCGCGGCCCGGTGACCGTGGACGGCAGCAACCGCATGAAGCCGGATATCAGCGCGCCGGGCGTGAGTATCCGCTCCAGTGTGCCGGGCGGCGGTTATCAGGGCGGCTGGAGTGGCACCAGCATGGCCGGGCCACACGTCGCCGGGCTGGTCGCGCTGCTCATCAGCGCCAACCCCTCCCTGGCCGGGCAGGTGGATGCCATCGAGAACATCATCGGCCAGAGCGCCCTGCCGCTATACACTACCCAGGGGTGCGGCGGCGATACCCCCACCTCACGCCCCAACAACGTCTACGGCTGGGGGCGCATCGACGCCTGGGCTGCCTACCAGGCGCTCAACTTGCACACCCTGGCGGTCAGCAAACACACCGCCGCCGATACCCTGCTGCCGGGCGAAATCTTCACCTACACCCTGACGCTCACCCACACCCAGGGCAGCATCAACACCCACAACGTGGTGCTGAGCGACACCCTGCCCGCCCACCTGTCCTTCGTCTCGGCCAGCGGCACGTCCACCTGGGATGGCAGCACCGTCCGCTGGACGTATCCCACGCTGGCGCCCAATACCACCGTCAGCGAAACCCTGGTGGTGCAGGTTGCCGGGGATGCGCCGGCCGGACAAATCGTCAATGCGGATTACGGCGCGACAAGCGACGAGGCCCCCGGCGTAAGCGGCGCGCCGGTCAGCGTGAGTGTGATGCCCTACAGCCTGACGCTCACCAAATCCGCCTCGGCTATGCAGGTCGTACCCGGTCAAGTGCTCACCTACACCTTGCGGGTACGCAACACCCACGACTTCGCCCCGCTCAGCGCGCTGACCATCAGCGATACACTGCCAAGCGGCACGCAGTTCATCACCGCCACGCAGCCCTTCACCCGCAGCGGAGATACCTTCACCTGGGAGAAGGCCACCCTGGCCGCGCATGCTTCATGGGAAGTGCAACTGAGTGTGCGCGTCCCCCTGACCGCCGGACAAGGCACGATTCACAATGCGGAGTATGCCGCTTTTAATGCCGAAACCGGAAAAGTGACCGCCTCCCCGGTGGATGTCGCGGTGGAACCTTACGCCCTTCAAGCGGGCGCGGCGGTGGATAGGGTGTACGCCCCCCCAAATTCCCCGCTAACCTACACCTTCGTGCTCACCAATCCCCATTCCTTCGCGGCGCTCTCTCCGCTCACCCTGACGGTCGCCTTGCCGCCCCACGCCGTGCTGGTGAACGCCAGCACCCCCTACACGCACAGCGAACAAACCATCGTCTTCGGAAAGGCTTCTCTGGCGCCCGGCGGTGTGTGGACCTCTCAAGTGACGGTTAGCAGCCCATTGACGGGCAGCCTGCCCCTGACCTACACCGCCGAAAGCGGTCAAACCGCGCCGCTCAGCGGCACGGTCAGCGCGCAGATCGGGGCGCTGGGCGTGACGCTCAGCGATAGCGGTTATCTCATCCGGCATAATCCGGTGTACGCAAACGGCACGGTACTCACCTTTACGCACACCTTCACCAACACCAGTGCCTTCACACTGACCTTTACCTTCACCCTAAGCGATGACCTGGGTTGGACACTGGGCGCGTTGCCCCCAACGCGTACCCTCGGGCCGGGAGAAAGCGCCCAAATTGCGGTGAGCATCTCCCTGCCTGCCAACGCGCCCCCTGGCGCGCACAACCGCCTGCGAACGGACATCAGCGCCCAAGAGGCCCCCACCCTACACGCCGAAATCGTGGATGAAGTACGCCTGAACTACGTCCTGTTCCTGCCGCTGACGCAGCGCTAGGTAGCGCCCGGGAGCGCCGGACCCCAGTCCGGCAGCCTTCGCCGAGCCGGTGCTCGGCGCACCCAATGGGTAGGCGAAGGCAGTGCCTTCACCTACCCATCTTACCGGACAGCGCCTGGCGGTACGGTGAAAGCGGGCAGGCTCCCGTGGAAGCCGTTTCCGCTGTTCCCTACCTTACCATCGCTGTACTTACAGTTGCAGCACGCTATCTTCGCTGCCGAAAGCATTGGGGACGTAGCCATCGGCGGCCTCATCGTTCTGCCAGCGCGTGCCATCCAACAGGTAGCGGAAATAGTAAGTCTGGCCGGTCTTCAGGGTGGTAGAAACGGAAAAGCGGCCATCCTTGCGTTTTGTCATCAGCAGGCTATTTTCCGTCCAATCGGTGAAGCTACCGCATAGGCGGGCTTCTTCCGCACTATGTCCGGCGGATATGGTAAAGGTCACCCGACAAGTTTTGCCGTTTTTAGCGAAAGTTTTTTTAATCATGAGAAACTCCTTTTGTGGTGATGAAACAATCAACGTGCCGATAATACCACAAAAATGGGGAATTTCATCGCCAAACGAGCAGGATGATGGCAGCCGGACGTGAGAACTACGCAGCCTGGGCCACGCGTACTTGTTCTGCTGCTCTCATAAAAAAACACCCCTCGCATCAAGGAGGGGTGTTCACGTTCAAGCGGGTGTGGAAGCGCACTAGGCCAGCGCTTCGGCGGCCGAGGTGCCCGTCATCATCAAGCCCAATTGCTCTTTCGTCACCTTGCCGGCTTCCACAATGGCGACAATTTCGCCGTGGAACATGACCGCAATGCGGTCGGCCAGTGACATGATTTCGTCCAACTCGGCGGAAATGAGCAGTACGGCCGCGCCGCTATCGCGCGCTGCCACGATTTGCTTATGGATGTACTCGATGGAACCGACATCCAGGCCGCGCGTCGGCTGGTTTGCCAACAGGAAACGCGGCGCGCGGCTGAGTTCACGCGCCACAATCACCTTTTGCTGGTTGCCACCCGAAAGGTTGCCGGCCGGTAACAGTTCGCCGGGCGTGCGGATATCGTACTGTTCAATCAAGTGCACGGCATTTTCGATAATCGCTTGCTCGTTACGCTGAATGCCGTTCGCAAAAGGCGGCTTGTAGTAGGCCACTAACGCCAAGTTATCGGCGATGCTGTAGGGCAATACCAACCCGTGCTTGTGGCGGTCTTCGGGGATATGCGCCATGCCACGCTCGAACAGGAAACGGGGGTCCCTTGGGGGAACCGGTGCCCCATCCAGAGTAACGGAACCACTTTCCACCTTGCGTAAACCGGTCAGCGCCTCGACCAATTCGGTTTGGCCGTTGCCTTGCACCCCGGCAATGCCCAAAATTTCACCGGAATGTACTGCAAAAGAGACACCCCGCACAACGTCTAAGTGACGCTCGTCCAACACATGCAGGTCCTTGACGGTGAGCACAGCCTCCGCCGGTTGTGCGGGGCCTTTGTCCACTTGCAAAACTACCTGACGTCCCACCATCATCGCCGCCAATCCGGATTCGTTCGTATCGGCCGGTGTAGTGGTGCCCACCACCTGCCCGCGGCGCATAACGGTAATGCGATCGGAAATTGCCAGCACTTCCTTGAGTTTGTGGCTGATGAAGATGATGGAAACGCCGCGTTCCGTCAGGTGGCGCATAATGCGGAACAAATCTTCGGCCTCCTGCGGCGTGAGCACGGCGGTAGGCTCATCCAACACCAGGATTTTCACCTTGCGATAGAGCGCCTTGACGATTTCGACGCGTTGCTGCACGCCAACCGGCAGGTCTTCCACAATCGCGTCCGGGGCCACTTCCAAGCCGTACTCCCGGGAGAGTGCATTCACCTGCTCACGCGCCTTCGTGAGGTCTAGCGAGGTGCCGCGCGTGACTTCAGAACCCAGGATGATGTTCTCCAACACCGTAAAAACCGGCACCAACATGAAGTGCTGATGCACCATGCCGATGCCTTGCTGAATGGCATCATGCGGATTTTTGATATCCACCGGCTGCCCATCGATGAAGAACTCGCCTTCATCCGGGGAATACAATCCGTAGACGATATTCATCAACGTTGATTTTCCGGCCCCGTTTTCCCCCAGCAGGGTATGGATTTCGCCTTTGCGCAGGGTAAAATTCACCCGATCGTTTGCCAGTACGCCGGGAAAACGTTTGGTGATGTTACGGACTTCCAATACAAAAGTCTCGGACATAATTCGCTGCTCCGCTATTCCTTCTCGTAGGGCACACCGTCTGCCGCCGGGGGACGCGCCCGCCCGACAAAGCCGGCCAGCACCACAATCGTCAACAGGTAAGGCAACATGCCGATGAATTGATGCGGGATATTGACCCCCATAAACTGTAATTGGGTCTGCATGGCGGTGGCAAAACCGAACAACAGGGCGGCGCCCCAGGAGCCGAGGGGGGTCCACTTACCAAAAATCATCACCGCCAGGGCTACGAAACCGCGCCCATTGGTCATCGCCCGCTCAAAGGAGCCAACCGCTTCCAACGTCAAGAAAGCGCCTGCCAAACCGGCCAGTGCCCCCCCCATAATCACGTTGACATAGCGCATCAGGTACACATTGATGCCCAGGGTATCCGCCGCCCGCGGGTGTTCACCCACCGCCCGCGTGCGCAACCCCCAACGAGTGTAAAACAAAATGTAGTGACTGATGAATACGATGAGTATCGTCAGATAGGTAATCGGCGGGTTATTGAACAACACCTGCCCAATCAGGGGAATATCTGCCAACGGCCCCAACGGGATGGGCTGCAGTTTCCCTTGGGTCGTCAACCCTTGCTGATAGAAATAACCGGTCAACCCTAACGCCAGGATGTTGATGACCGTGCCGCCGATAATCTGGTCGATTTTGAGCGTCACGGACATAAACGCCAGCAGTGCGCCCAGCAGCGCGCCGGTCAACGCACCGGCCAGCACGGCAATCAACAAGTTTCCCGTCCACACGTTGACCAGAAAACCGATGAAGGCCGCCAGCAGCATCTGCCCTTCGATACCAATGTTGATCACGGCGGAGCGCTCTCCCCAGAGACCACACAGCGCGCCCAACACCAGCGGGGTCGCCTGCCGCACTGTCGAGGCCAGTACCGCTTCCGTCGAGGTTGGGTTGCGGCCATAACTGACCAGCGCAAGAATCAGCAACGCTCCCAAACCAACAAACCAGCCCCAACGGGCCAGAAAAAGTTTGAAAGGTGCTCGAGTAGTGTTCATAACGCTTCTGTTTTGCATGCTTCACACCTGCTAATGTTGACCCCAGCCTGTGCTAAGGGCAATTTTCTCGCCATCTTCAGCACGAATGTGCAAAATCCAGCGCACAATCATATCTGCAGCCACAAAGAAGAGCATCAAGGCCTGCACCACATCCGTAATTTCTTTGGCAACCCCGGCGCTAAACTGCATGGTATTGGAACCGGCCTTCATCGCGCCCACCAACAGGGCAGCCGGGATGACCCCAAAGGGATGCGTACGTCCCAGCAAGGCAATGGTAATGCCATCGAAGCCCAGCCCCACGTTGAAGCCCGGCTGGTAGCGGTAAACCACGCCCTGCGTCTCGACTGCACCACCCAGCCCGGCCAACAAACCACTGATGACCATCGTCAGGATGACCGTACGGGCGACCTTCATCCCGCTATAGCGCGCCGCATTCGGATTCAAACCCACGGTACGAATCTCGAACCCCAGGGTAGTGCGCCACAGCAACCACCAGGCGATCACCGCCACCCCCAGGGCAATGACAAACCCCAGAGGGATACCGGCCACCGTAGGGATACGCGCCGTGGCGGCAATTTCTGGGGTGCGCGCCACGATGTTTCCGGGGGAAGTATCTTTCCAGATCCCATCAGCCAGATAGTCGGTGATGTTGATGGCGATGTAGTTCAACATGATGGTGGTAATGACTTCGTGCGCGCCGGTGTAGGTCTTGAGCGCTCCAGGGATGGCGGCAAACAACCCACCCGCCAGTGCACCCACCAACAAGGCTAACGGGGTGTGAATGTAGGGCGGCAAGCCATGAATCCCAAAACCAACGGCTGCCGCGGTAATCGCCCCAAGGAGCAACTGCCCCTGTGCGCCGATGTTGAACAAGCCAGCCTTGAAGGCAAACGCCACCGCCAACCCGCTGAAAATCAACGGCGTGGCCTTCTCCAGCGTGCGGCTCAGATTATCCAGCGAGCCAAAGGAGCCTTTCAAAAGCGCGCCATAGGCAGCCAACGGGTTTGCACCGGAAATCAACAAAATGAGGGCGCCAATCAATGCAGCCAGCAAAACCGCTGCCAAAGGTACATTGACCGCGCGCCATGTGCTCAACAACAGGGAAAGCGTGGATGATTTTTTGTCTGTCATGCCTTCAGTCTCATAAAATACTGGCGTCTGGCGAAACCGGTGGATAATCGAAACAACATCCCATTAATCCACAGATGAGCACCAGATTCACCCTGCGGGTACGATGACGCAAATTTTTAAATCGTTCCCTGGCGAAAACTTATGTAAGTCGTATCTGATCTGAAAATAGATTTTCATGTCTGGTGGTGAAAATTATTTTTCAT
>DYKW01000208.1 GCA_020722405.1 Anaerolinea thermophila | reverse complement strand
CCCGCACACAGGGGACAGGCTAAAGCCTGTCCTACTCCCGCACACGGGGGACAGGCTAAAGCCTGTCCTACTCCCGCACACAGGGGACAGGCTAAAGCCTGTCTTACGTTACACTTGCAAAAGTTCTCACTCGCAACCCTAGCCCAGGCGGGCGCGCTCTGCTTCCACAATAGAAGCATCCAGTTTTCGGAAAAGCGGCTTGGGCTTCTGAAAGGCCTGTCCAGGCTGCAAGCGGCTGGGCTCCCACCGCCCACCGGCGCTCTCGGGCAGGTAACGCAATACACTGTGCTCGCCCAGGTCGTCACTGTGGGTTTCCACCTTCTGTGAACCAAACAGCGGGGCTTCATAACCCAGGTAGGTGTGCAGTTTTTCGCTGCTAAAGGGCAGGAAGGGGGAAAACAGCACCTTGAGCGAATCAATACAACGCATGGCGGTGTAGATACTCTTGGCGGCCTGCGCTTTATCTTGCTTGACTTCGAACCACGGGCCGGTCGTATCTAGGTATTTGTTGACCTCACTCGCCAGACGCATGGCTTCGCCCAACGCGGCGCGTAGTTGCACCTTCTCCAGGTAGTCCCCCACACTATCGAAACCGGCCTCTACCGTTTTCAGGATTTCTCGGTCACCCGGACGCAATTCACCCGGCTCAGGGACACGGCCATCCCAGTGCTTGTAGGCAAAGGACAGCACCCGATTTACCAAATTGCCCCAGGTAGCCACCAGTTCCCCGTTATTGCGGTTGTAAAATTCAACCCAATCCCAGTCGGTGTCCTTGCTCTCCGGCATGTTGACCGTCAGGTAGTAACGCAAAGCATCGGCGTCGTAACGCTCGAGAAAATCGAGCACGTCCACTACCCAATTGCGACTGCCGGAAATTTTCTTACCTTCCAGGTTCATGAACTCATTGGCGGGCACGTCGTAAGGCAGGGTCAGAGATTTTCCAGGCACATCCGCAAAAATCTCACCAAAACGTTCCCCGGCACCGATCAACTGTGCCGGCCAAATCACCGCATGAAAGGGGATATTGTCTTTCCCGATGAAGTAGTAGGCTTTGGCCTGTGGGTTGAACCACCACGAATGCCAAGCCTCCGGTTGTCCGGTGATATGCGACCATTCCACCAGCGCAGAAAGGTAGCCAATCACGGCTTCGAACCACACGTACAGGCGTTTCTCCTCCCATCCCTCTACGGGGACTTCGATACCCCAGGAGAGATCGCGGGTAATGGGGCGGCCGCGCAACCCTTCGGCCAGGACCTGCCCCAGGGACTGGCGTACCACATTCGGGCGCCAGTAGGTTTCCCGTTCCCTCAAAAAGGCGATCACCTTGTCCTGCAGTTTTCCCAAATCAAGGTAGAAATGTTCGGTCTCGCGCAATTCAGGGGTGCTGCCATCGATTTTGGAGCGTGGGTTAATCAGCTGGGTGGCATCCAGTAAATTTCCACAGCCGTCACACTGATCGCCGCGCGCGTTCTCATACCCGCAGATGTAGCAAGTGCCTTCCACGTAGCGGTCAGGGAGAAAACGTCCCAGGGAAGGCGCGTACCACTGCTGCTGGCGGTCGGTGTACAGGTAGCCGTTATCCTTCAAGGCGGTGAAAATAGCCTGCGAGACCTTGAAGTGGTTGCGGGTGTGGGTAGTGGTGAACAAATCGTAGTGCAGGCCTACTTTTTGGAAAATTTCCAAAAAGCCATCGTGGAAACGACGGTAGATTTCGTAAGGGGTAGTGTTCTCGGCATCGGCGCGCACGGTGACGGGCGTCCCATGCGCATCGGAACCGGAGACCATCAAGACGTGGTTGCCCTTCAGACGGTGGTAACGGGCAAAGATGTCTGCCGGCAGGTAAGCGCCGGCCAGGTTGCCGGCATGAATGCGGGCATTTGCATAAGGCCAGGCAACGGCTACGAGAATGTTTTCAGGCATGGATGTCCTCCAAAAAATACACGGATTGGGATGAATGCGCACAAAAAAGGCTGCCCACAGGATGGACAGCCCAGAAATGCACAGCAGATGCGAAGTACGCGGCGCGTTTTACCGGGCTGCCCTCACGGGCAGCGCATGACCATAAGAACTGGGGAAACGCCGCACATTGTGTTCATTGGGATTGAGTTTAAGTCAGGGAACTGAATTTGTCAAGCCTATCTCCCGCAGTGATTGCTCATCGGCCGGTATCTGTTTACCGCAGAGCCCGCGGAGAACGCAGAGAATCTGGAAAGTCATTC
>DYKW01000024.1 GCA_020722405.1 Anaerolinea thermophila | reverse complement strand
GGCGCGCCACGCCAATTCCCAATGAACCTTGTCCATAGTCTACCCAAATTAGGCCCCCTGTTTCGGATAGTAACAATAAGAAGGGTCTCAACAGGGCACACGCCATTACAACAAACTATCTCTCACGTCCTACCAAAAACACAAATCAATAGCAGAGCGCCCGCTCAATAATAGCATTCGCCCAATTACAGTTATAACAATTGCCTACAAAGACCTTTTATGTGGATACTTACTGTTCTCTCTCCCGAAGGCGAGCGTCGAGAATTTACGCTAAAAGCCGGTAAAAACTCGCTAGGGCGTAAATCAGATAACGACATTATCATTGCCGATATTTCTGCTTCGCGTCGTCATGCCGAAATCGTCTACGATGTTGAACAAGATCAATTAATCATTACCGACCTGAACAGTACTAATGGCACATTTGTTAATCGCGAACGGCTAGAGCGTCCTATCCGCCTGGAAGACAACGATGCCATCCGTATTGGTGCACACGTTATCAGTGTCTTTCACGCGGAAAGCGATGCCGCAGATCGACCCATTCATAGCGGTACGCGTCCACTAACGCGCGACTTATTGCTGGAAGCCGTAGACCAGCATGCCATTCTGATGTATGAGGCCGCTCGACAACTCAATACTATCCTGGATACGCAAACCGCGCTTGAACAAGTCACCAATCTAATTAAACGTTCTATGGGGGCCGATTATTGTGTCGTCGCACAACGTGGTCAAACCGGCAGCCTGGCACAGCGCGGTGTACCTCAAAGCATTATCTCTTTGGTGCTAGAAGAAAAATCCGCTGTTCTGCTGCCAGACCCGGCCCTTTCTATCACCGATGAACTGCGACGATTGAATATCGAAACGGCCATTTGTGTACCAATTGTTGGCAATGACATGGTATTAGGTCTTATCTATCTCGCGAAAACTGATCCCCTCAGCCGTCCTTTTAGCCAGCGCGATCTACAGTTGGTCATTACCATTAGCCATCAGGCAGCGCTGACGTTACAACGCACCCAACTGGTGCAAAAAATTCGAGACGAACAGCGCATTCGGCAAGTTCTACAACGTTTTCTTTCTCCACAACAAGCCGAATTTGCCTTACAAAGTTATCTTAAGAAGGGAAAACTGCCTGGTCTGGAAGAGCACCAGGCAACCGTACTTTTTTCAGATATCGCCGACTCCACCGGTATGGCAGAACGGCTAGGCGCAGAACGTTTTGGTCAAATTCTATATGAGTACTACAAGGTCATAACCGAGATTGTTTTCGAAAGCGGCGGCATGTTGGATAAATTCTTAGGCGATGGCATCATGGCCATCTTTGGCATGAACGATAGCCACCCCAATCCGGAGGAACGTGCCGTAACCGCCGGCTTGCAGATGATAGAGGCTATCGACCTGCTCAATCAGAAAATCGGAGAGGATGCAGAAATCGTTATCGGCGTAGGAATCAACACTGGGTTGGTGGTAGCAGGTTATATCAGCACTCCGCAGCGGGTTGAGTTGGCCATTCTAGGGGATACGGTCAACGTAGCCGCCCGCCTGGAAAGTTATGCCCGCCCCAACCGCGTGTTGATTGGCCCTCCTACCATGGCGGCCATTGTAGGAAAATTCCATACCCGCCGCATTGGCGCTATCGCGGTGAAAGGGCGCATACGCCCTATTCAAGCACACGAAGTGCTACGCAGCAACATACATCCGTCGTCTGAGACAACCGCAGCGCCACCGTAGTCCAAAGATGGCTTTCGCGCCGTTGTAACTGCCAAGACGGTGATCGACTACCGTTTCGCAACGCAAAACCGTCAAACTTATTCACCGATAACGCAGATTCACTCTGCGGGTACGATGTCGCCGATGTTTTTCTCCAATCCGTGTCATTTGCGACATTTGTGGATGAATTTCCAAGACCAGGTAGTCAGTCACATCTGTTTTTGAATTGCGAGGTTGGCAAAATGGGCATTGCAGGGCCATTAATACCCAGGTGTTCGCAGAGAGCGGCGCGTAGGGCCAAGCGGTCATCCCAGGGGTATTCAATCGTGCCAAAGCACATAGATTGCTCATGTCCCTTGCCGCACACAAGCAAGATATCTCCCGGCTGTGCCTGCACTATGCCAAAGCGAATCGCCTCGCCGCGATCTGGAATGCACCAGAAGTTTTCTCCTTCCACCCCGCCTTGTGACCGGGCACCTGCCGCCATGTGAGCCAGGATGTCTTCCAACGGCTCAGTGCGTGGGTCTTCCGCCGTAAGGATGGTCAGGTCGGCTAAACGGATGGACGTCTTGGCCATCAGGCGACGTTTTTCGCGGTCACGTAAGCCCGCAGAACCAAAAACGACAATCACCCGCCCGTCGGTCAATGTACGGGCGGTCTCCAAGGCTCGCGACAACGCGTTGGGGGTATGGGCAAAGTCCACAATCGCGGTGAAGTCCTGTCCCAAAGCAATGCGCTCCATGCGCCCGGGGATGCCGGGGAAAGTACGCAAACTGTCCACCGCGGCCTGCAAATCCACATTCAGTGCGCCGACGGTAGCGGTCAGCGCAGCCAGGGCATTCGAGACGTTGTACGCACCAGGCAGGGGAAGGGAAACTTCCGTCTGGTGACGCGCCCACTGTAGGGTGAAACGCGTCCCCTCGGGGGTCGCGGCCACCTCATGGGCACGAAACGTACTTTGAGGGTGGAACCCATAGGACAGGCGGCGCGCCCCCTGAGGGGTCACTTCCCGCAGATACTCATAGGAAGCATCATCCCGATTGAGGATCGCGGCGCGTGGGTCGTCCCCCGCTTTAGGAGGTGTCTCTCCTAACATAGCAAACAAACGCGCTTTTGCTGCTCGATAGTGCTGGTAATCGCCGTGATAATCCAGGTGCTCGTGGGTGATATTGGTGACCACGGCGACATCAAAGGCACATTCACCTACCCGCTGCTGTTCCAAACCATGGGAGGTAGATTCAATCACCACGTGCGTCAGGCCAGCCGCCACCATCATCGACAGGTAACGCTGTACATCAGGGGCTTCCGGCGTGGTGACGTGAAAGCCGGTGTCCAATTCCTGGTCGCCAATGCGGGCGTTGACGGTGGAAATTATGCCTACACGCAGCCCGGCGTGTCGTAAAATGTGGTAAATCAGATTGGAGGTTGTTGTCTTGCCATCGGTACCGGTCACCCCAATGACCGTCAAGCGGTTTGCCGGATAATCATACAGCGCCGCTGAAAGTTGTGCTAACGCCTGACGAGCATCTTGCACCTGGGCATAAGGCACCGGCAGTGTCATCGGCGGACGGGTACCGACAATCGCCACCGCGCCGCGCTGAATGGCATCGGGCACATATTTGTGCCCATCCACGCTGGTGCCCGTCAGGGCGACGAAAATACCGCCCGGCTGCACCTGACGCGAATCGAGATATACGCCGCTTACTTGTGAATCAGAAAAATCTGGGGACAGGGTTTGCCCAATAGCAGGCCAAAGGGTTGAGAGCAGATGAGACATGTTCACATCAGGGGAGATAGAAAAAAACGCCCAGGGAAACATCCTGGGCGTTTTTTGTTTCAGGAGGAAAATCAGGCAATCGCGGCGCGCATGCCTTCCAGGCGGGCAGCCACAGAAGCATCCAACACACGATCGCCGGCCTTCACAATCAGACCACCTAAAATCTTGGGGTCAACCGTAAAGTTAACGCCGGCAGCGCCCAGGTCTTTCTGAATAGCAGCCTGCTCTTCGTTGCTGAGCGGCAATGCGCTGACAACGGTCACATCTTGACCGGCAAAGGTCTCTTCGACGACAACAACCTTACCTGATTTGACACCGGAGAAAAATTCATCCAGTAGGGCACGTTGACGTTTCTCATCCAACGCTTCGCCTACCAGTTTTTGGGCTGCAGCAATCGCCAGTGCAGCCACCTGCGGACGCAAATCGGCCAAAACGCGTTCCTTTTCGGTCTCGGCATCTGCGCGCGCCCGTTCGAGGATCTTGGCAGCCTCGGCCTCTGCTTCGGCCTTAACTTCTTTACCAACTTCTCCGGCACGTTCGCTAGCCGCACGTACTACCTCAGCAGCCTTGGCCTGCGCTTCTGCCAAGATTTCTTGGGCTTTTTGTTCAGCATTCGCACGTGCTTCAGCAGCGACACGTGCATCTTCCAAACCACGGGCAATCGTCTCGCGGCGTGTCTCCAGCATGTTCAAGATGGGTTTGTAAGCCCATTCCTTAAGCACGACGAACATGATGCCGAAGTTGAAAATCTGAACCAAAAGATATCCCAGATTGATACCTAAACCTTCCATGTGGTTGCTCCTTTCGTAAAATTACACCGAGCGCTTCTGAACCAAGTGGTTTAGAAAACGAACAGAATTAGCAGGGCAACCACCAGACAGTAAATAGCAACTGCCTCGGCAAAAGCAATACCCAGAATCATGTTGGTTTGTACTGCACCGGCGGCATCGGGGTTACGGGCAATACCTTGCACCGCGCCATGGGCCGAAAGACCAATGCCAATCCCACCACCTAACGCGCCAATCATCGCCAGGCCAGCGCCAATCAATTTAGCAGCAGCAACAATATCTCCGCTCATTGTTATTCCTTGCCTCCAAATATATTTTTTATAATTGAAAAAGATTTTTCCGTTGATAGATCAGGCATGGGCCTCTTCATGATGTTCGCCGTGACCTTGGGTAGCCTGTGCCATAAAGGTCATGGTCAACATACCAAAAACCAGTGCCTGGATGATGCCCACAAAGGCTTCCAACAAAAGGATGGCCGATTGAGCAAAGACCGGCACCAGAGCGCCAATCACAAACAGCATCACCGAACCGGCGAAGATGTTCCCAAAGAGACGGAAGGAGAACGAAAGAATTTTCGAGAACTCCGAAATCAACTCCAGGAGACCAACGCCAAAGTCGATCGCGCCAAATACCGGTTTGTTGAAGAGGGTATGGGTGTTCCAGAATTTGGTGAAGTATGCGGCACCTTGTGCGCGTACACCAATCACCTGAGTCATGAAGACCGAGATAAGCGCCAGTGCCACGGTGAAGTTCAAGTCGGTGGAAACCACACGAATCCAGGGCACTACCACAAAACCTTCGGTGCCATGCGCCACTTCTTCCTTGACGAGAAACGAACCGTTGGCAACGTAACCGTGGGCCGATTTCTCCAGGAAGCCGATGCTATCCACACCAGGGATGAGTTCCATCCAGTTGGCAACCAGCACCATCAACATGATGGTTGCAAAATACGGGAAGATGGCTTTCGCCCACTTCCCAGCCGTCGATTCCGTCATGCCATACAGTGCTTCGAGAAATGCTTCCACCGCGCCGCCAATGCCTTTGAGCATCTGCAAACCACCGTTCTTGGCCTGTTGTCGAATGCTGAAAGCCAGCAACAATAGGATGATATCTACCAAAACCAACGCAACCAGCGTGTTGGTCAAGTAAAAATCGCCGATAACCGGCAAAGTAAACAGCGGATGGTGGGAAAGCGGTTCAGCGGGCAACTGTACATGCGGACGGATGGGGGGATATGCGCGCGCAGCAAAGACGCTTGCAATAATAAAGGCAAGCACCAGCCAGCGGTTGAAACCCCAACGCCAATTGCTTTGTTCCATGTTTCGCTTCCTCCTGAAAACTAAGATTTGTCTTTTGGAACCGATTGGATTTTCGAAGTCGCCTTGCGGACAATCCACAACATGACGACAATTGTCACCGGCACGCTAAAAACCAACAGAAGAATGGTGAACATCGGCCGGGTTTGAAAGACGTTATCAAGCCATAACCCACCTAATAACGCAACGATGATAATAACGATGGTAAAACACCCCGCCTGGCTGCTTACAGTAGCCAGGGTCATATTGAAAAGGTATCTCTTTGCGTGTTGATCGTTATTTTCTATCGAGTTGGTCATAGCGGGCGAAATTGTATCATAGGTGTAAGTAGGCCGTCAATGTGCAAATTCGCACAAATATTGCGTATCTTCTCAAAATTTTTTGGCAACTCCAAAACCTTAACGCAAAGTCGCTAAGACGCAAAGGTTTTTTGGAGAAAATCCGGCCTCAATATGAGGCGCCCGTGCTTCATCTAAAACAGTGCCGCCGCGGCTACGCTGGTCAAATTGAAGAAAGGCCCAAACAGGAAGCCAACCACCAAGATACCGATAGCCAGTACAACCAGGGCGATACCTTGCGGTGCGCTGATCGGCAGCGGCAAATTCTCGGTCTCCTCATTGCGGTAGTGGTAAACCACGTTGAGCACCTTCAGGTAGTAGTACAATCCAATGATCGAGTTGAGCACGCCGACAATGACCAAAAATGTCCAGCCGGCCTGCATGGCAGCAAGAAAGACAACCACCTTGGCCACAAAACCGGCAAAGGGCGGCATACCAGCAAGCGACAGGAAGGCAGCCAGCATCGCCAGTGCCAACCACGGCTTACGGCGGCTTAACCCAGCATAGGCTGCAATCTCATCGGTTCCGGCCACTTGCCAAAATATGCCCGCCACACCGAAGGCTGCCAGGTTCGTGAGCAGGTAAGCACCCAGGTAGAAGACAACGCTGTTAATCCCCAACTGGTCAATGGCCACAAAGCCCACCAGGGCATAACCAGCATGTGCAATCGAGGAGAAGGCCAGCAAGCGTTTGATGTTCTTCTGATTGATGGCCAACAGGTTGCCGACGGTCATCGAGAACATGGAAATCCACGCAATCAATGTCGTCCAATAGTGGCTATCAACCGGGAAGAGCGTCATGAAGACACGCATCAGGACGGCAAAACCGGCCGCCTTGGATGCCGTGGACAGGAAGCCCGCCACCGGTGTAGGTGCCCCTTCGTACACATCCGGCGCCCAAAAATGCAGAGGGAAAGCCGAAATCTTGAAGCCAAAACCGACTAGCAACAAAGCAAGTACACCCAGGGAAAGCGCCAATGGCTGTGCAGCCATGCCTTGGGCGGCGGCTAGCAGGTTCGTGGTGCCGGTAAAACCATACACTAAACTAAAGCCGTACAGCATTACCGAGGAGGCCATTGCCCCAAACAACAGGTATTTGAAACCCGCTTCGGTGGATTTATCGTCCTTGCGGAAGAAGCCGGCCAGGATATACAGCGGAATGGAGGTGGTCTCGATGGCGAGGAAAAGCATTACTACGTCGGCAGAGGCGGCCATAAGCATCATGCCGATGGTGGAAACCAACAGCAAAATGTAAAACTCACCGCGTCGCCCCAGTTCGGACACGTCCATCCCCAGCAACGCCGTGATAGCCGCGCCAAACAGGAAAATCAATGCGAAGGTGAAGGCCAGCCAATCGTGGCGCAACATGCCGCCCCATACCAGTTCGGGCGTAGCCCCAGGTTGGCCGATAAAGAAAGCCAGCACCATGGCCAGTACAACACCACCAAAGGTCAGCCAACCCAAATTGCGGCGTTTTTCCTCATCCCACAGGGCATCGAAAAGCAACACCAAAAGTGCCGTAACAAGCAGTGTGATTTCAGGGACCAACGCCAAATACATGGAGGATTCAAAAGCAGGGATATTCACTTATGCACCTCCCAGCAAGCGCATAATGTTTTGGACACCCGTTTCGACCATTGGCACCATAACGGCCGGATAAGCCCCCAGCACCAACAGCACCAGCGTTAACACGCCCAGGGCGATTTTATCGAACACACGCACATCGTGCAGGTGCCCATCGAATTCTTCAGGCAAGTCGCCAAAGAACACGCTGCGGATAATGCGGATGATGTACGAAGCCGTCACCACGATGGAAATGGAGGCCACCACCGCAATCCACGGGTGCGTTTGCCACACACCCATAAAGATGGGGAATTCGGCTGCAAAGCCGGAAAAGCCAGGCATACCCATCGAAACCAGACCACCGACAATGAAGGCGATAGTAGGCCAAATCATCACTTTGGAGATGCCTCCTAAGCGAGGGATAGCACGCGTGTGCGCCTGATCATAAACCATGCCGACAACAGCAAAGAAGAGCGCCGTCATCGCACCATGGGAGAACATCTGCACCCCAGCACCGACCATACCATCGTGCGACAAGGTGGCAAAGCCCATCGTCACCAGGCCCATGTGCGAGACCGAGGAAAAACCGATGACGTATTTGAAGTCTTGCTGAATAGAGGCAATGAAGGCACCGTACACCACGTTGACCAATGCCAGCAGGATGATAAAGGGCATGTAAAATTTCGCGCCTTCAGGCAGCAACATGATGCCCACCCGTAAAGCAGCGAAAGCACCCAACTTCATCAACACGCCAGCATGGAACATGGAAACCGCTGTCGGCGCAGCCACGTGCCCATCCGGCGACCAGTTGTGGAACGGCCAGATGCCGCCCAAAACAGCAAAACCCAAGAAGACCGGCAAGAACCAGGTTTGCTGGAAGGCCTTGGAGAAACCGGCCTGTTCCATTTGTAGCATGTCGAAGGTCAATACGCCGGTGTTCTGGTAAGACACCCAGTACATGGCCAGGGCGCCGACCAGGGCGACTACCGAGCCAATAAACAAGTACAAGGTTAGTTTCATGGCTGCATATTCCCGAGTTTCCTTCCAACCCCAGATAGAGATCAGCAAGTACATCGGGAATACGGCGATTTCGTAGAAGAAGAACAGCATGAAGAGGTCTAATGAGACGAAGACCCCAAACACGCCGGTTGCCAGGATGAAGAGGAAGACAAAGAATTCGCGCGGGCGGTCGTCAATGCCCCACGAGATGAGCACCCCGGTGAACATCACCAGCCCGGTGAGCATCACCAGCGGGGTGTTCATGCCATCCACGCCGACGTGGTAGGAAATGCCAAGTGCCGGCAGCCAGGTATATTTCTCGACGAATTGATACCCGGCCACAGCCGCATCATAGGAAAAGTACACCCACACCGAAAGGGCGAAGGTGAACAGGCCAGCCGCTAACGCCGCCACACGGGTTTCATTCTTGCGATCCGCGGGGATCAACAACAAGAGTAACCCGGTAACCAGCGGCGTGAAGACGATTACACTCAAAATCGGAAATTGCATCGCTCACCTCGCAGTGTTTACGCGCCGAACAACATGGACATCGCGCGATTGATGACATCCAACAACCAGGCAGGCCAGACACCCAATTGCAGCATGAGTACCATCAACGGCGTAATCACCAGCAGTTCACGGGCGTTGATTTCCGTCAGATGGCCGGCCCATTTTTCATTTAGCGGGCCGTGCAACACTTTCTTGATTCCTTTCAGGATGTAGGAACCGGTAAAGAGCAGGCCTAACATCGCTATTGCGGTATAGACCGTAAAGATCGGCCATGAGCCCCGCACCACCAGGAATTCAGAAACAAAACCGTTCAACCCCGGCAACCCCAGAGAGGCCATCGAGGTGAAAACCAGGATACCGCCATACACCGGTATCAACGGGAACAACCCGCCATATTCATTCAAATCACGCGTATGGGCACGCTCGTAAAGCACCCCGACCAGGAAGAACATGCCGGCGGCGCTCAACCCGTGGTTGAACATTTGCAACACCGCACCATTCAGGGCGATGGTCGCGTCCAGTGTGCCAATGGCCTTGGCAGCGGCAGCAATGCCCAACACCACAAAGCCCATGTGATTGATGGACGAATACGCCACCAGACGTTTGAAATCATCCTGTCCATAGGCTCCAAAAGCGCCAAAGACAATCGCCATAACCGCCAGGAAGGCCAGCCAACCGGCATATTGCTTTGCTTGCACCGGATACAACGGCAAAACAAAGCGCAGGAAACCGTAAGCACCCATTTTCAGCAAGACGCCGGCTAGAATCATCGAGCCGGGGGTCGGTGCTTCGGAGTGCGCATCCGGCAACCAGGTGTGGAAAGGCCACACCGGCACTTTGAGCGCAAAAGCAATCGTCATTGCCCAGAAAGCAATCGTCTTGACGGTTGTGAAAGGTAAGCCTAGCGGGATGTTATTGGCACGCTGCAAAATCGGCCATAGTTTTAGAAGTTTGGGTATGTCGTAACTTCCGATCGAAACACCCATCAACTGGATGGCCAGCAGCAGGCCCAACGAGGCCCCCATGGTGTACACCATGAATTTGAAGGACGCGTACACCCGAGAGGGGACCTTCTTCCCGCCCCAAAGTTCGCGTTCCCCTTTCGGGCTGCCCCATTGCTGAATCAGGAAGAACATGGGCACCAAACCGACTTCGTAGAACACGAAGAAAATCAGCATATCCAGTGCCATGAAAACGCCCAACAGACCCGTTTCCAGGAACAGGAAAAGCATCATGTAGGCCTTTACTTTTTCCTGGATACTAAAGGAGGCCAGAATAGCCAGTGCGCTCAGCAGGGAGGTGAGCAGCACCATGGTCAAACCCAGCCCATCCACGCCAACGTGGAAGGAGGCCCGAATGGCATCGTACCAGGCATACTGCTCTTGAAACTGGAAGCCCGCCGCGCCACGATCGAAACGCATCCATAACACCAGCGAAAGAATCAGGGTAAGCAAACTGGTAATGAACGCCACCCAGCGGTGCAAGCCTTTCGGCTCCGAGGGCAGGAAGAACATCACCAGCGCACCCAGCGCCGGCAAGAAGAGGATGAGCGTGAGAAGATGATTAGCGATGAAGTCCATCGTTCGCTCCAATGATGTTTGTTATCGAACCATGCTTACGGCATGGCCGTGACGAAGTACACCAGTACGACAGCCGCAAAGATCAGGGCTGCCACCATATACTGCTGCACGCGTCCGGTTTGGATGACGCGCAGCCTATCGCCCAATTTACGGGTGGTATTCGCTACCCAATCGCCAAAGCCATTGATAATCGGTTCATCAATGACGTAGCGGAACAGGCCACCCAGAAAGACGGAAAAACGTGCCAGCGTGTGCAGAATACCATCAATCAACCCACGGTCCATCCAGGCTGAAGTGAAAACTTCGGAGACCCAGACAGAGGGCTTGATGAAAATTTTGTCGTACAGTTCATCGAAGTAATATTTATTCTGCAACACAGAATGCAGGCCGCCCAACGGTTTCTTGAGCGGGTCTTCGGCACCTGCAGGCACGTTGCGGTATACCAACCAACCCACATACAGCCCGCCCAGTGCCACCACCAGGGAGGTCAGCAGAGGAACCACGCTGCCTTCGACAGCGGCTTCGGCGTGTTCTCCGAGGGTGCCGATCACCCACGGGTGGAACCAGTTGGGTACCAGACCACCCAAAACGAGGAAGTGCTCGGGGATGCCCGTCCACCCAAAAGTCAGCGCGAAAAAGGCCAGCGCCATCAGGGGGACGGTCATCGTCCAGGGGGTTTCCTGGGCGTGTTCGGCTTCTTTGGTACGCGGCTTCCCCAAAAAGGTCAGCGTAATCTGCCGCATGGTGTAGAAAGCAGTCAGGAAGGCCGCCAGCGCCAACACACTAAAGACCCACCAGTGCCCATGGGTAAAGGCATCCCCCAGAATTTCATCCTTCGACCAGAAGCCGGCCGTGACCAGCGGGAACCCAGAGAGGGCAAAGCCACCAATAAGGAAAGTCCAAAAAGTGATGGGCATCTTGTCCTTCAGGCCGCCCATGTTGAACATATCCTGCGGGTCTACGTGATGGTTGCCGGTGTGCAAGACGCCATGCTCCATGCCGTGGATGACGGAGCCGGAGCCGAGGAACAGCAGCGCCTTGAAAAAGGCGTGTGTCACCAGGTGGAAAACGGCCGCCACGTACGCGCCAATGCCGATAGCGGCCATCATGTACCCCAGTTGCGAGATGGTGGAGTAAGCCAGCACACGCTTGATGTCATTTTGCGCCACAGCAATAGTGGCCGCAAACAAGGCCGTAAAGGCGCCGATGAAAGAAATCAGCAGCATCGTAAAGTCACCGGCTTCTTTACTGGCTTCCAGGATGGGGAAAATGCGGATGGTCATGTACACGCCGGCCGAGACCATGGTGGCGGCATGAATCATGGCCGAAACCGGGGTCGGGCCTTCCATGGCGTCCGGCAGCCAAACGTGCAGCGGCCATTGCGCCGATTTCCCGACCGCGCCGATGAAAAATAGCAAGCCGATCAAGCCGGCCGCAGAAAGTCCCAGGAAACCGGAAGCGTGTTCGGCCATCATGTGCAGCGTTTCGGGGGCAAAGATGACCTCGTAACGCAGGGAGCCAGCCATTTTATAAACATAGGCCAGCCCAAGCAGCATGAAAACATCGCCCACGCGGGTAGTGATGAAGGCCTTGATCGCCGCAGCCCGTGCCGAGGGTTTCGCGAACCAGAAACCAATCAATAGGTAAGAGCACAACCCCATGATTTCCCAGCCCACAAAGAGGGTGAGCAAGTTATCGGAAACCACCAGGGTGTACATCCCAAAGGCAAACAGGCTGATGAAGGCGAAGAAGCGCGCGTACATCGGCTCCACCGAGAGGACAACGTGGGTATGACCGTGTTCATCGGTGATGGTTGCCCCATGCGGGGGTAAGCCCTTGCGGTCGTGATCGCCCTGGGGCTGACCGTAGTTTTGGTAGCCCACACTATACAGGAAAATCGTCAACACCGTCCAAGCCACAAAGAATAGGGTAACAGTCGAGAGTGGGTCAATGCGCACCCCAATTTGAAGCCAGGTATCCCCTCCCACCGGGATCCAGTTGATCACCGAGGTAAAGGGATAATCGGCGAAGTGTTCAACACGCAAGGCTCGCCAAAAAACGACCATGCTGCCCAGGAAGGACAGCGCAGCCGAGCCTACGGCAATGGTATGGCTGAGTGCCTTGTTGTGATTGGTAAACAATACAATCAACGCAAAGGACACCAGCGGGAAAAGCGGAAGTAACCAGATGAGGGTTTCAGTTGCCATTGTGTGTCCTTATTACCATTTCATCAGGTCTAATTCGTCGGCGGCCACCGTCTTTCGTCGGCGATACACGCTGATAATCAACGCCAGACCGACGGCCACTTCAGCCGCGGCCACAGCGAAGACCATCAGGGCAAAAGCCTGTCCGGCCACCGTTTTGAGGTCCAAATAGCGCCAAAAAGCCACCAGGTTAATGTTGACGGCGTTGAGCATCAGTTCAACACCCATCAAGATGGCAATGGCGTTCTTGCGCGCCAGCACGCCATACAAACCAATGCTGAACAGCGCTGCCGACAGGATAAGGTACCAGGAAAGTGGAATCATGGCATCGCTCCTATTCGTTCTTGCCCCAGGCGGCATACAACGCACCGACCATGGCCGCAACCAGCAGCACGGAGGCGATTTCGAAGGGGATGACGTAGGCATCTGGCGAAACCAGTGCAACACCGAGTTGCTGCAAGGCCGGGGTGTCATCTGCCAAAGCAGGCGGTAGAACGGCGAAAGATGACCAGCGGCTGAACATCCACGCCAGGGAGACAAAAACCAGCGCGCCAATCAGGGCGGCTGCCGGCCAACCGGAGTTGACCTGCGGACCAATGTCTTCCATAGATTTCCGGGTCAACATAGCCGCGAAAATGAACAGAATCGCAATAGCGCCAATGTATACCACGACTTGCATTACCGCGAAGAAGCCGACGTTAAGCAGCACATACAACGCTGCTACCCCAAACAACGCCAGAATCAGCCACAGGGCAGCACGGATCATTTTGTGTTCCGTCACCACCATCAGGGCTGAGCCTAACGTAACAACAGCAAATACGAGAAAGAGGACTTGTTCCAGCGTCATTTTTCCTCCTCAGGCCTGTGTTGCTTCCGGTGGACGAGCAACCGGACGCGGTTGTGCCACCGGTTGACGACGCGGCCGGCGCGCCTGCCGGGCCTTGATAATTTGCACGGTGGCCCACCCAATCAGCAGGCTGGTAGCCAAATGCACAATCACGGCGACCCACAGCGGCACCGCGCTCACCAGAATAATTTTCTGGAGGATGGCCGTAACCACCAACAAAATCAAGCCAACCGGGGTGAGTAATTTCCAGTTGAAATCCAACATCTGATCAATGCGCACACGCGGCAGGGTGGTGCGAAACCACATCACCACAAAGTAAACCGCAAAGGTTTTGAGCATGAAGTACACAAAACCGAGAATGGGGAACTGTTCCACGCCCCAACCGCGCCAGCCCCCCAGGAAGAGAATGGCGAAAAGTGCCGAAACGGTAAAGGCGTGCAAAAACTCACCCACAAAAAACATACCGAACTTCAGACCCGAATATTCGATGTGATACCCGGCAACAATTTCAGATTCACCTTCCAGCAGATCAAAAGGTGTGCGCCCAATCTCCGCCAACGAGGAGATAAAGAACAGGAACGCTGCCAACGGGGAGACGACCAGGAAGATCACGGATTGTGCTTTGACGATGCCGTTCACACTCATGGTGTCGGAAAGAAGTACCGGAATCAACAGCGCCAGCACCATCGGCACTTCATAAGAAACCATTTGTGCCACGGTGCGGAAAGCGCCGAGCAAGGCGTATTTGTTGTTGGATGACCAGCCAGCCATCAAAATAGCCAGGGTCCCCAGGGCACCCACCGCCACCAAATACAAGACCCCGACATTCAAGTCGGCACCGATGGCATTGGGGGTAAAAGGAATCACCGCCCACAACAAAATGACCGCCCCCACAGAAATTAGCGGCGCCAGGTTATAAACCACGACATCTACCCCGCGGGGGGTGATGTGCTCCTTGGTGAAGATTTTGATCACATCGGCAAAAGTTTGGAATAAACCCCACGGACCAACACGGTTTGGTCCCAGACGTTGCTGGAAGCGGGCAGCCACCTTGCGCTCCAGCCAGATCAAGAAGATGACCAAGACCAGGCCAAAAGAGCCGACAACCGCTACCCCCAGCAACTTCATCACGAAAGTCACCCAACCGGCTGAAAGGCCCCAGCCTATCAACAAGTTGCGCAACCACTCGATAATGAAAGTGATTGGGTCTGCAAGAAAATTCATTGAAGTTTCTCCTCACGTAGAGATAAATGCGTCTACAGGTACAATCAAAAGGCTGAATGTTTTTATTCAGCCTTTTATGCCCATTCCAACGCGCCCTTGCGCCAAGCGCCAAGCAATTCTGCAAACAGAATCAGGACGAAGAAAGCGCCCGAGAAAACGCCAAAAAGCGGTAGTTTATCGAAAGCCACCGCCCAAGGGAACAAAAAGGCCATTTCTACGTCAAAAATCAGAAAAGTCAGCGCAAAGTTGTAGTACTGAACCTTGAACTGCACCCAGGTATCGCCTACCGTTTCTACGCCACATTCATAGACATCGTTCTTGATGTCATCTGGACGATGTGGCGCGAGAAAACGGGCAATCAGGATAGGTGCACCGGGGAAAAGCCAGGCCAGCGCCAGAAATAAACCGATGAAAATCCAGTTATCCAGCATAAACTCTCCTTCCGTCCCTCACAGGACAGTTTTCCCAAAAAAGGTATCATCTCAAAAAGAAGGGGAAACGTCCCGAAGGTTTCTTCCAAAGCCTG
>DYKW01000023.1 GCA_020722405.1 Anaerolinea thermophila | reverse complement strand
TGTGCTCAAACAGAACGAAACGGGTAAGTTTCTTAGTAGCCAATTGCACAGGTCGAAGATGATCTACTGGACTCTGGCGTTTTCTTATTCGATCGCAAATTTACATCCATGGTTCTTCGCCGGAGAGCGATTTAAAAATCTGTGCCATCTGTGGATTAATGTCGGCTATCTGCCAGATTCGCCAGGCTCCAGCGATCTATTTTCGGAATAGATACTACTTTCGCCGTTTTTTTGTTGCCAGGTGGGAGAATAATAGCGTCAAATGCCCCTTTTTACCTGTCCGGTGGAAAGAAAAGGTCGAATTCACATAACATTGGCGATGCGCTCCCTCGAACATCGCCATATTGGGAATCGCTATGTACTTTTGTCTCAATTGCCTGTTGTCATGGATTATGCTATACTTTTGTTATCCTTATTTTTAGGGTGTGCGGTACAATTTTATTTACAAAAGGACAAAGGCCTTGCAAGAACATTTTGTGCCATCTCCCTTACCCATCGCTATCTGGAATCAATGGCGCCAAAACCTTCGCCGTTGGGGCGTAACACATTATGTCACTGCGCTATTGCAGACAGCCGGTCCTCTAACCACACTGGCAGCACAACTCATATACCTGAGCGAACCTTTCTTAGGGCAGGGGACAAAAATAACACAGTGGCGGTTGCTGGCAAACCTATTGGAGGATAGCGAGCAGCAACGGTCATTTATTCGACACGTACAGGAGAAATCCCTATGACCATGCTGCAAATTATCGCACTCGGCTTCGTTTTATTTTTCTTGGGGCTGATGCTTCTCTTTACCTGGTTGAGCGGGCGAAAGAAAGCGAAGCCGGTTATTTTACGTCCCATCCCGGTGTTTCGACATATATGGCGTGCTATTGGTTTAGCAGTAGAAGAAGGCACTCGTCTGCATTTTTCTGTTGGACGCGGTGCCGTCGACACGCAAGAAAGCGCTAGTGCCTTCGCCAGTCTGAGCACCCTGAAGCGCATCATGCGCATTATTTCCGTTAGCGATAAAGCCCCCATAGTGACCAGCGGAGATAGTACACTAGCCATCTTGACGCAAGATACACTCAAGGCATCTTACCGGGAAATGGGGCAAGAGGCGCAATATCATCCGACTGCCGGCCGGCTGACCGGTCTGACACCTTTTGCTTTTGCCGCCGGCACCCAGCCCATCATTGCAGATGAAGATGTTTCAGCCAATATCTTGATCGGTCACTTTGGCCCAGAGGTAGCATTGATAATGGAGGCAGGAGAACGCAAAGGGAATCTCACCCTCGCCGGCAGCGATCATTTGGTAGGACAGTCTGTGCTCTATGCCGGTTTCCAAGAACCGCTGATTGGCGAAGAGATTTACGCCGGTAGCGCCTATCTGAAAGCCAGCCCATTGCACATGGCCAGCCTGCAAGCGCAAGACTTCATGCGCTGGTTAATTATCTTTGCAATTCTGGGTGGCTCTATCTTACAATTTCTCGGTTTCGCTTTTCCTGGCAGGTGACGCGTGAAAATCAAAGCACCTCTCGCAACCATTACAGCCCTGGCAGTGGGAATTATTACCCTTGGCGGATATTTTACAACTGCCCCTACTTTTAGCATGTTACGCACCATTTTCCTGCAATGGGCGTCCTGGTTGGCAGCCATCGCACTTTTGGTCGGGATTGCCAACCTGCTTGGCGTCCACTTTGAGAAACTGACCACCGGGAAAAAGGGCGGCATCTACAGCATGGTCTTGGTTTTGGCTTTAATTGGCACATTTGCTCTGGGTACATACGACTACATCTCAGGCACCTGGGGCAATGCCAGCCAGTCCTGGCTGCAATGGATTTTTGATTACGTTCAGTACCCCATAGAAGTCAGTATGTTCTCCTTATTAGCCATTGTGTTGGTATATGCAGCCATTCGGATGATACGCCAGCGCGACAATTTCACCGTTATCATTTTTCTCTTAAGTGCAGTGTTAGTGCTGGCCGGCAGCGTTCCTTTTTTTGGGGTATCCATCCCAGTGCTTTCCGATACCTTAACACCCTGGCTTACACACGTATTGGCTTTTGCCGGGGCGCGCGGCATCTTACTTGGCATGGCCTTAGGGGCCATTGCAACCGGTATCCGAGTGTTAGTGGGCGTCGATCGCCCATACGGGGGGTAGGCCATGAGTGAAATTCGTTGCCCAATGTGTGGCAAACCAAACCCAGAGAACCTTGACGTTTGTCAGATCTGTGGTGCACGTCTGAAGCCACTTGTTGGTGGTGCCCCACGACCGGAAGAACCACAAGCATCCCAGCCAGCCGGGGAAGAACCATTCCATTTTGATGAAGACTCCCTCACCTGGCTTGATGATGAGGAGAGCGACGAAGTTTTTGATACAAGTCGCGTTACCCAAACCGGCAGTCTGCGTGATCCCCTTTCCTGGTTAGATGAAATGAGTGCCCATTCGAAAAATCCGCCGCGCAAAGACGAATCCGGCGTAACGGATTGGTTATCGTCCCTCCAGGAAGAGTCTGGGAAAAACGTTGCAGATTCTGAAGACATGTCGGCTGATTGGCAAACCGAAGAGGGCCTGCCGGACTGGTTGGTAGGGGAACCTGCGCCCGAAAGTCCCCAAACACCCGCTGGGGATACCAGTAAAGAAGAACTACCCGATTGGTTGGCCGAAGAAACCGTCCCCGAAAGCATCCAGGCACCCACTGTGGATACCGGTGAAGAAGAACTGCCAGACTGGTCGGCCGAAGAAATCGCGCCCGAAAGTCCCCAAGCACCCGCGGCCGATACCGGTGAAGAAGAACTGCCAGACTGGTTATCCGAGGAGGAAGATTTGCCCGAGTGGCTGAGCACTGAAACAGGCGTCCAAGAAGGGTCTCCACGCGCCGAATCGGAGCAGAGCGAGCAATCATTGGAAAATTTAATCTCAGCCGATACCAGCAGTCTTCCAGACATTGAGGTACCTGACTGGCTTGCCGACATGTCAGCAGCGTCAACGGAAGAAGTTCCCAGCAAAGAGGAAATCCCAAGCGAAGAGGAAATCCTAGAAAAGGCTATTCAAGGTGATGACTGGCTAGACAGTCTGCGCAGCGAAGAAAGCACACTCGAGAGTAATTTATCTACTGAGTCTCCTGTTGTCGCAGAAGAAGACGCCAGCAATATCTCACCGTTCACATTGGACGAATCTCTCGACATGGAACTAGGCGCCATCGAAACAGGAGAAACGCCAGACTGGTTAGCAGAAGTTACAGATGTTTCAGAAGAAGAAGTAGACTTCTCACCACTAGCCTCCCCTGAAGAAGAAACGGAGGCGCCAGAAATTGAGCGCGCCAATCTGCCATCCTGGCTTCAGGAAATGAAGCCCCTGGATGCAGTCTCTACCCCTCAATTATTACCGGAGGATCAGGAAGCCCCACCTGTCCCCAATGGCCCGTTAGCAGGGTTGCGCGGTGTATTACCCGTTGGGATTCAAGCAACACTTCTTCCCAAAAATGTCCCCCCCTCTGCCAAACTGGAAATCTCCGAAGAACAGGAAACGCAAATTGGCTTACTGCGCAGCATGTTGGAAAGCGAAGGGCAACCAGTCCCATTGACTGCGCCCCCCCGTATCACCCCTCAACGACTCCTACGTTGGTTAATCGGCTTGCTCTTGCTGACAGCCATTACCTGGGGGTTCTTCAGCGGAACAGGGAGCAGCATACAACCTGTCGTTCCCGCCCCTGAAGTCCAGGCCGTCTTTCGACAAGTGGACGCGCTACCCCTCGGAAAGCCGGTTTTACTGGTCTTTGATTATCAAACGGCTTACGCAGGTGAAATGGATGCTACGATTCGGCCTCTGCTCGCCCACTTGATGATTCACGGCACACCCTTTGCTACCGTCTCCACCCACCCCGAAGGAATGCTGTTGGCCGAACATGCCTTATTGCCTGTGGCACGAGAACGCGGCTATCGTAGCGACGAACATTACCTCAATTTAGGCTACATTCCCGGCGGTGCTACCGGCATAGCGAATTTTGCCCAGCAAATGCGTGAAGCGCTTCCCACCACCGCCGAAGGACGCCCTGCCTGGGAATCGCCCTGGTTGCAAAACATCAACACTCCCCAGGATTTCGGCATGTTAATCGTTCTAGCAGACGATCCGGATACCGCCCGTATGTGGGTTGAGCAAGTTGGTACGCGCTACCCCAATTTACCGCTGATGTTGGGGCTCAGCGCACAGGCTGCCCCCATGATGACGCCATACTACCCCACACAGGTCGATGGGATCATTGCAGGTATGCTGGGCGGGGCCGCCTACGAACGTCAAACCGGACTAGACGGGCCCTCACAAGAAAGGGGAGCGACCTTTAGTCTGGGTATCCTTGTGGCCGTATGCTTGATCATCGTAGGTGCAAGCATTCAATTCATTTGGACAGCATCATCCAAAAACAACCACAAAGGGGTGAACGGATGAACGATTTTCTCGGCACCTTACTGGCTTTTGCACTCACGCTGGCTGTTTTCAGTTACTTATTGGGAGATAACCCCTTCTTCCGAATCGCTACCTACCTTTTCATTGGTGTCAGCGCAGGGTATGCTGCTGCTGTGATCATCTATCAGGTGCTTTTACCACAAATCCTGCTGCCATTATTGCAGGGTAGTACAAACGAGCGGCTGCTATTGCTGCCCCCCGTCATACTGGGAGGGTTGTTGCTCATGAAAGTCTCCCCCAGTTTACAGCGCCTGGGCAACCCAGCCATGGGATATCTGGTGGGCGTTGGGGCAGCCGTTGCCATCGGCGGCAGCCTGTTGGGAACACTCTTTCCCCAAATGCAGGCCACCATGTCTGTCTGGGCGCCACAAAGTGGGGTAGGATTGATTAGTGGCGGGTTAATCATCCTTGGCAGCATCTCTACCCTAGCCTATTTTCACTTTGGTGCACGCCCAGAAGAAGCCCGTGCAAACATGGTATTAGATATTTTACGCGATATCGGCCGGTTATTCATTGCCATTACCCTGGGTGTAATTTTCGGCGGTGTTTATCTAGCCGCCATGGCAGCCCTGGTGGAACGTATTTTCTTCCTCCTACAAGGGCTGAAGATTTTTCTCTGAGATAACATGGTAGCAATCGAAACGACTTCCGAATCTTTGTTGGCGCTGGATATCGGCGCAATTACGACCCGCGCGCTCTTCTTTGACGTAGTAGACGGGCAATACCACTTCATCGCGGCCGGCACTGCCTCTACCACGGCTGCCGCTCCTTTCGACAACGTCATGGAAGGAGTGCTGATGGCCGTTGACGAATTGGAACAAATCACCGGACGCACGCTGATCGGACATGACCAAAACCTAATCATCCCAACTGCCACATCAGGAGAAGGGGTGGATGCTTTTTGTGTGGTAATCTCCGCTGCCACCCCCTTGCGCACCATTGTCATTGGTTTACTGGAGGATGTCTCTATTGCCAGTGCTACACGGCTACTACAAGGCACCTATGCCAAGGTGATAGATACCTTCACGCTTTCCGATCCTCGCAAATTAGAAGAGCGCTTGGATGCAATTTTGCGACTGCGCCCCGACCTGATCGTCATTACAGGTGGTAGCGAACAAGGTGCCAGTTTATCTATCCGCCGCATGATTCACCCCCTGCGTTTGGCGCTGCCCTTGATACCCCAGGGACAGCGTCCTCACCTGCTGTATGTCGGCAACACCGCACTACACGAAGAAATGCAGAGCATTTTCAAAGACATGGCCCCTATCCTCACCGCCCCCAATGTGCGCCCAGCCCTAAACATCAAAGACCTGGAAGGGCCACACCCTGCCCTGGCCAGTGCAGTGATGGATATCTACATTCAACGTATCGGGGGTGTAGAAACCTTACATCATTGGGCAAGCGGCGGCGCCTTTCCGGCCGCAACCACACACGGACGCATGCTCCGCTTCCTTAGTCAGGGAGATACAACAAAAGGAGTGCTAGGGATAGATGTTGGTGCCAGTGCCACGACAGTCTCTGCGGCCTTTCAGGGAACCCTACACCCAGGGGTATACCCCTCCCTAGGGTTAGGTCCGCAACTGGCAGAGCTGTTACACGGTGACCCCTATGAAAAACTGTCCCCCTGGCTAAGTGCCAACCTTGAGACATCCTACGTGAGCGCCTACGTCTTCAACAAAGGAGTCTCCCCTGGCACTGTGCCAATTACAGAAGAAGATGCAGCCATAGAACAAGCCATCACGACCTATGCGCTACGCAAGGCCAGCATCCAAACGGCAAAAAATATCGCTACGTCGCTCAATACACAAACAAATACTGGCGGGAACAGTCTACTATTGCCGCAAGTAGAACCGATTATTGTCACCGGTAGTCCATTTACACAGTCACTCAACATAGGCCGATCATTGTTGGCATTACTGGATGGCATTCAACCTTTAGGCATCACCACGATTTTACTAGATCGCTATAATTTGACCACTGTCTTGGGGGCCGCGGCCAGTGTAAACCCCATACTGGCCATTCAGGCAATGGCATCATCGATGTTCGTCCGTATGGCGTTGGTCATTTCCCCGGTAAGTCACGCCCGGTTGAATACCCCCATTCTTCGAGTACAGTTAACCGACAAAGAAAGCGGTGAGGAAATTCGACAAGAGGTTAAACTAGGTACCCTGACCGTTATCCCACTTCCTCTGGGACGCCGCGCTACCTTGAAACTGCAACCACTCTATCGTACCGATATTGGATTGGGCCCAGGGCGCAAGGCAGCCTATGAAGTTGCCGGGAGTCTGAAAGGGATTATTGTCGACGCCCGTGGGCGGCCCTACCACCCCCACAAAGACCCACTACGCAGAGAAGAAATGTACAAAAAATGGTTATGGCACCTGGCCCATTAACCACCTGGCATGGAATATGCAACGTAATCTTTCACGGAAACCACGATGAATACACTCGCTCAAACTTCGTATGTCTTACCACTGACAGTCTTGCGTCGTAAACGCTCCCTCCCTTTACCCGGGAAAGTTATCGTACGGCAGGGACAAAATGTTGAGCCGCAAACAATCGTGGCTGAGGCCAACATCGCCCCGGAGCACGTCCTGCTCAACGTTGCAGCCGGATTAGGGATCACCCCTGAAAAAGCCACATCATGGATGCAAGTCCGACCGGGTGAGCGTCTGATCAAAGGCGATGTTGTCGCCGCGTCCCCCAAGGGGTTGTTCCAGAAGATTTTTCGCTCTCCGTGTGACGGTAAAGTTATGTTGATACGTGGCGGTGTGGTGTTGGTTGAAAAAGAAAAAGAGCCAGCCAAATTGCCAGCCATCTATACCGGTGAAATTGTAGACATCTTGGAAAACAACGACGTCATTATCGAATGTACCGGCGCTTTGGTACAATGTGCCTGGGGCAATGGTAAAGCCGCAGCCGGCCCATTACATGTCATGATGGACACATCCAATACTACATTGCAAACCAATAACCTGGATGTCAGTTGGCGCGGTACGATTGTCGTTAGTGGCACATGCACAAGTGCCGAAGTATTCACCGCCGGAGCAGAGGCCGGCATACGCGCGCTCGTGCTAGGGAGTCTCCCCCCAAATTTGCTTTACGCAGCTCAGAAGGCTCCCTTCCCAGTCGTACTGACGGATGGTTTTGGCACCCACGGTATGAACCTGGCTGCCTATGAATTACTTAGCACGAGCGATAAGCGAGATACCGCCGTCAATGCCCAGCCATACAATTTTTACGAGGGCACTCGTCCAGAGGTCTTCCTTCCATTGCCGACTACCGGCAATCTCATACCGCCTGCGCCACGAGTATATGCCCCTGATGACCTGGTACGCTGCGTTACGCCTCCCTACCTGGGCAAAACCGGACACGTTGTACGCCTTTTGCCCGAAGTCGAAACCTATCCTGGCGGCGCTCAAGCCGCATCGGCACTGATTCGCCTCCAAGATGGAGAACAAGTAACCTTGCCCCTAGCAAATATTCAACTTTTGCGGTAAAACTAACCCCATCCAGCCCGTTCTTACAATTTGCACCCCTCAGGAGAAGAAATTATGGCTTTCAATGATGACAGTGGCTTCGATATGGAAGATGAAAATTTAGATGATAACGCCTTTGGAGAGCAAAATTCCTCGCCCAAAGGCAACGATAACCGCACCTTCATTATTGTAGCGGCTGCACTGGGTGGTCTGATCTTGCTCACGCTGATTTGCATGGCCGTATTCATTTTGAAAGGCGGTTCTTCTACACGGCAAGCACAACAAGCGGAGGTTGCGACCATCAACGCCCAAAACACGCAGGTAGCCAAAGCCCTAGGCTTGACACAAATGGCCCAGGCCTGGACGCCAACCTTCACTGCCACCAGCATTCCCCCTACGGTAACCAAAACACCCACGCCGGTGATCGCCATGCCTACCGACACGCCTACCGCTACACAGCCTGCCAACTCTCCCACGCCAGACCCCCGTCAGGCCACCATTGATGCCCTGGCGACCATCAGCGCCCTCACACAAACCCCCGGCGCGGGCGGTACAGGCACACCATCCGCTACAGAACTGCCCGGTACCGGCTTTGCCGACGACATCGGGTTGCCGGGGTTGGCCATTGCCGCCGTTGTGCTCTTGCTAGTGATCTTCATGGCTCGCCGCTTGCGCACCACCTGAAATTCACTTCCAGCACGAAAAGCAAAAGGCCTGACAAAAGTCAGGCCTTTTTTAGTAGCAACAAGTATTTTCCCAAGCGTATCTGTTTACCGCAGAGCCCGCGGAGAACGCAGAGAATCTGGAGTTCACCACCCGGCAAATGCCATCCTTCAGGCCCCTGACTAGGGAGCAGCACGCCTCACACTACTACACGATGCGCTGCGCCACCTGCTCCCCGTACGATAACATGGCCTCCATAATTTCCGAACTGCGTCCCTCAGCGTACACCCGCAACACCGGTTCAGTACCAGAAGGACGAATGAGCAGCCAGGAATCATCGGCCAGTAGATATTTGACGCCATCTGTAGTACGCACCTCATTCACGCGTTGCCCGCCTATCTGAGAGGGCGCTCCTTCGGCCAGTTGCGTGGTAATCACCGCTTTAGAGACCGGATGCCTGAGGCGCAAATCTGTGCGTCGGTAATGTGCCGGGCCAACATCGGCCAGCAGGGCCTCAACCATCTCATACAACGAGGTGCGATGCACCGCTACCATCTCGACCAGCAACAACCCCATCAGAATCCCATCTCCCTCAGGAATGTGCCCCTGAAAACTAATGCCGCCGGATTCTTCGCCGCCGATCAGTACGTTCTCGCGCAGCATGTAATCGGCAATGTGATTGAAACCGACCGGCGTCTCGTAGACCGGCAAGCCATAGCGCTGCGCCAAACGGTCCACCATACGCGTGGTAGACACCGTGCGCACCACCGGGCCGCGCCAACCGCGCTGCTCCACCAAATGCTTGAGCGCCAACGCCATGATTTTGTGGGGATCGACAAAGTTACCGCGTTCATCCATTGCACCAATGCGGTCTGCATCCCCATCGGTTGCCAGCCCTAGGGTGCCCATACCGGTACTGATGGCACTTGCCAGCGCCCCCAGGTAGCGCGCAATGGGCTCCGGATGGACGCCGCCAAAGCCGGGGTTCATCTCTCCACGAATCTCATGCACTTCACAACCCGTGCCTTGCAGGATGGCACGAATAACGCCCCGCCCAGAACCGTGCATCGAATCTGTGACCACACGCGGGGGGGCATCCGCAATGGCATCGAAATCAATTAAGGTACGCAAGTGCTCAAAGTAGGCCGGTAGGGGGTTGGAACGCTGAATCAAGCCGGCCTGGCGCGCCTGGTCGTAATCCATCAGGTTGGGGCCGCGGGCACGTCCCTCGTTGTCGTTCAAGTACACTTCCACGCGGCGAGATTGCTCTGCCAGCGCGGCACCACCATACGAAGCCTTCAGTTTGACGCCGTTGTAGCGCGGCGCGTTGTGCGAAGCGGTGATCATCACACCGCCACTAGCATTCATGGCGCGTACCGTGTACGAAATCGCCGGGGTAGGCGCATCAGATTGCGTCAGGTAAACGGTGAACCCGTTGGCCGCCAAAACACGCGCCACTTCGATGGCATAACGGTCGGAGAGAAAGCGCGTATCGAAACCGACCACCATGGTATTGGGGTCAGGATTGTTTGCTGCACCGGGATACGCATTCCAGTCGTCAGCACGAACGGCATCTGCGATGGCCTGTGAGACCATGCGCAAATTGTGAAAAGTAAATGTATCGGAGATGACGGCACGCCAGCCGTCGGTACCAAAGTGAATAGGCATAGTTCGTTAGTTTGTTAGTTGGCTAGTTTGGTAGTTTGGTAGTAGGGGCGAAAGACTTTTCGCCTGTGAAAGGTTTTCGCCCGTGCCTGTCACCTGCCTTCGCGTCTTCGCGGCTTTGCGTTAAACATTTTGGGGTTGCCCCAAAAATTTGAGAAGATACGTCCACCGTCCATTCTAATCATCAAGCCTCTTGACCATATACAATTCGCCAGGCACAAAGCCGCGTCCGGCATAGTAACGCCGCGTCCCGATGGCGGCAATGACAGCCAGCCGCCGATAGCCGCGTCGACGAGCGATTTCCTCGGCGTGAGTGAGCAATTGCGTGCCCAGGCCGATATGCTGTGCCGCCCCATCCAGTTCGCGCCCCACCTCGATGGATTGCCCATACACGTGGACTTCGCGGATAATCGCTGCCTCCCGTAAATCCTCGAAACCCAGATCGGGAGCACCCTCACCCGGCAAGGATAGACGCAAGAAGCCGGTCAGGCGGTCTTCAGGGGTATCGAAAGACAGAAAATGTTCCTCGGTAGCACCAACCTGGTAGACCAAGTCGTTCAGGCGCAATGTCTCCGGCAGCACCTTTTGTCGCCGCACCTCCCGGCAGCGAATGCACTGACAATGCTCCCCGCGCCTCGACATCTCGCGGTGTACGTCCTGGCGCAAACTGGTACGCTTGTTTCCTTCCACCACATTGGTAGAGGGAATGTCACGAATCACACGGTTCACGCGGCAATAGCGCGGGATGGCAGGCTTGACGCTGGCAATTAAATCCACCAACGTCTCGGTGTCGTAAGGTTGGTATTCGCCACGTTCCCAGTAAGCGTACAAATCGGCGTTTGCCAACAACTGGGTAGGGTAAATCTTAATCTCGTCTGGCGCAAAACCATCTCCCCATAAGCGCATGAAATCCGCACGATCGCTTTCAGGGGTAGCGCCCAACAAATTAGGCATCCAGTGCAACACAATTTTGAAGCCCGCAGCCCGCAAAAGCGCGACCGCCCGCCGGGTATCTTCCACGGTATGACCGCGCTGGTTACGCAGCAAAATTTCATCGTTCAGGCTTTGTGCGCCCATCTGTACCTTGGTCACACCCAACATGCGCAAATGCGCCAACGCTTTTGGGGTGATATGATCGGGGCGGGTCTCAATCACCAGGCCTACATTGCGATGTTCAGCGGTCTCATTCAGATGTTGGGCCTCGGCCAGGGTAGCCGATTCCTGCCCATTAAGTGCATCAAAACAGCGCTGCACAAACCATTCGCGATAATCGCGGCGGTAAGCGCTCCACGTACCGCCCAAAATGAGCAGTTCAATTTTGTTGGTGGGGTGCCCTACGGCCTCTAAGGCCTGCAAGCGCGCAGCCACCTGCGCGTAAGGATCGAAATGATGCTGCAAACCGCGCATCGCCCCCGGTTCATTGGGCAAATAGCTCTTGGGCATGCGCACGTCGGTTGGGCAAAAAATGCACTTACCCGGACAAGGGTAGGGTTGTGTCAACACCGTGACGGTTGTGACGCCCGATAACGTGCGCATGGGCTTCATGCGGATGCGCGCCAGTAGTGCTGTGTTTTCCTCCCATACGCCTTCTTCCACCAGTTTGCGGTAGGCAGCCACAAGCATGTGTTTCGCCGGATGACCACCTTCGGGCAAGGGGTTGCGCTGAATGGCCTCCAGCACACCCACCCCGTCGCGCACCTGTTCCAGGGCACGGCGGGCAACTTCCAATTGTTCGGGGGTATAACGGCGGGCTTTTTCCCAACGCCGGACGTGTTCAGGAATGCTCATTGTAGGTATAATTGCCTTTGTGAATACCAATACGATTGAACGGTTGATTGAGGTCAACCGTCAATTTTACCAGACCTTTGCCCAGGCATTCTCAGATACCCGGCAACGCATTCAACCTGGCGTCGAACGGGTGCTACAGCAAGTCCCCAAAGCAGCCGACATGCTCGACCTGGGATGTGGCAATGGAGAGTTGGCGCGCCGCCTGTCCCAATGGGAATACCGCGGCCGATATGTAGGCGTGGATTTTAACGCCGCGCTGCTGGAGGAAGCGCACCGGAAACAGACGCCCCCGCTGGTGGCGCGGTTTCTCCAGGGGGACCTGACCACCCCAGGGTGGGAGGCGATCCTCGGGACGCAGACCTTTGGGTACGCGTTCGCCTTTGCGGTGCTGCACCACCTCCCGGGATCTGCAACCCGCCAAAAGGTCGTCCGTACCCTGCGGGAACATCTTGAACCCGGGGGGATTTTCATCCATTCCCATTGGTATTTTCTGAACAGTCCTCGTTGGCGAGCGCGCATTCAACCCTGGGAAAAAATCGGCCTCACCGCAAACGATGTGGAGCCAGGTGATTATCTACTCGACTGGCGACATGGCGGTTACGGGCTGCGTTATGTACACGTCCCTGATGAAGCCGAATTGCGCACCCTGGCGGAGGAAAGCGGCTTTACCTGCCGGGAAAGTTTTTACTCAGATGGCAAAGAGGGCAACCTTGCGCTGTACCAAATTTGGGCAATCGGGAAATAAACCGGTATAATACCCCAACATCGAAAACACAAAGGAACGCCATGAAAATTTTAGTCATCTCCGATATTCACGCCAATCTCTTAGCTCTAGAAGCCGTGTTGTGCGATGCCGGCAGTTTCAATGCCGTCTGGTTTTTAGGTGACCTGGTAGGCTATGGCCCCGATCCAAACGAGTGCATTGCGCTGGTGCGTGAACTCCCCAACTTGACCTGCCTGCTGGGCAACCATGATGCCGCCGTGCTAGGCATGATTGACTCAGATGCTTTCAACGCGGAAGCCCGTTTGAGTGTGGAATGGACTCGCAAACGCATCACACCTGATAATGCTCATTTTTTGCAATCCTGTGTACCCAAGATGAGCGTTCAGGGCGTGACGCTGGCTCACGGCAGCCCGCGCACACCGATTTGGGAATATTTGCTGGATACCAATACGGCAGCCGTTAACTTTGCCCATTTCGAAGACGATTTTTGCTTCGTGGGGCACACGCATGTGCCGGTGATCTTCGAAGCCCCCAGCGGACCCTACGCCTTCACGGCCGGGCTGATCATACCGCAGCCAAACAACACCCACCAACTACAGCCCCGCATGATCGTCAACCCCGGTTCGGTAGGCCAACCGCGCGATCGTGACCCACGCGCGGCCTATGCCCTCTTTGATCCCAATGCGTTGACCTGGGAGTATCACCGGGTGGCTTATGACGTATCCAGCGTACAACAGCACATGCGAGATTTAGGCCTGCCGGAGCGTCACGCGTTACGCTTGAGTGCTGGCTGGTAAACCCGCCTCAAAAACAACCCCTGCCTCAAATGGCAGGGGGTTTGCTTTTCCCCAAAAGGCGGGTACTACTATACCAATAGGTTGCGCCTACTTCAGTTGTTTTACCAGGCTAAGGAATTCATCCCACTCTTCCTGAAAGAAATGTAACGTTACGTTGCCAATCTCCACGTGATAGGTCGTTTCCCCATCCGGTTCATCGGCCTGCCAGGCCATATAGTGTTGGGTTTCTGCAATTGTCTCGGTGTTCAATTCAGGATCATCTTTTTTCATAGTCGGGTTCTCCACAAAAAATAAGTGTTATATGCTCTTGTTGAGCGTTTCCAGGAAAGTGATATTATCCGGCGTCTTTCGCAAGCGTTCGATGATTGCCTCGGTGGCGGCCCCCTGTTCCATACCTGCACCGTGTGGCGGACTGGCCAACATTTGCGAATACATGCGCCGCATCAGCCAGACGCGCGGTGTCAAATCTGGGCCAAGCAATAGTTCTTCGCGGCGAGTCGAGGAACGTTCGATGTCGATGGCGGGGAAAATGCGGCGTTCCTGCAAGCGGCGGGAGAGATGCAATTCCATATTGCCGGTGCCCTTGAATTCCTCGTACACCACATCATCCATACGTGAACCGGTATCCACCAGACAAGTTGCGATGATCGTCAACGAGCCACCTTCTTCGATATTGCGGGCTGCACCAAAGAAGCGCTTTGGGGGATAGAGCGCCGAAGGGTCGATACCGCCGGAGAGCGTGCGCCCAGAGGGGTTAACCACCAGGTTGTAGGCTCGTGCCAGACGGGTAATGGAATCCATCAGCACGACTACGTCATGCCCAATTTCCACCAGGCGTCTGGCGCGCTCCAGTACCATTTCGGCAATGCGCACATGCGAGGTGACAGGCTCGTCGAAAGTGGAAGCAATCACATCTGCATCCACCGAGCGATCCATATCCGTCACCTCCTCGGGGCGTTCGCCAATCAGTGCAACCAGCATGTGCACATCGGGATGATTCTGCGAAATGGCATTGGCGATTTGCTTGAGAATGGAGGTCTTACCGGCTTTAGGTGGCGAGACAATCAAACCACGCTGACCAAAACCAATCGGCGCAATCAGGTCAATCAAACGTGGGGCAATGATGCTGGCATTGGTTTCCAGGTTGAAACGCTGATCCGGGAAAATAGGCGTTAACTTTTCGAATACCGGGCGCTGACGGACTTCGCTTGGGGATAAGCCATTGATGCTTTCTACCTTTAGCAAGCCGGCGTGGCGTTCAGTTTCAAGTGCTTCGCGCACATGTCCAATGACCAAATCCCCATCACGCAAATCATAGCGTCGCAACTGGGCCTGGGAGACATAGACATCATCTGGGCTGGTGGCATAGTTTTCTGTGCGCAGGAAACCAATGCCCTCCTTCATGATTTCCAAAACACCACCACGAATTTCCAACCCCTCAGCCGCAGCCTGTGCCTGTCGGACGAGGACAATCAATTCCTCTTTTTTCAGGCGGCGTGCGCGAGGGATATCCATATCTTGCGCCATGCGGCGCAATTCAGGCAAAGATTTCTTTGCCAGTTCGGCGACATGTGCTTCTGGAGACACTTTTCTATCCTATGTATTTTGAATTAAAGGTTTACGTGGATTGATCAAGATTCATGAATCGGAGAAACGATTTTCCCTGTTGGGT
Source organism: Anaerolinea thermophila (assembly GCA_020722405.1). GTDB lineage: Bacteria > Chloroflexota > Anaerolineae > Anaerolineales > DRKV01 > DRKV01. The sequence goes on along the minus strand of DYKW01000023.1, from coordinate 158 downwards.
GGGTCAAAAAGCCCAAACAAGGCGTCAATACTGCCCCTCTTGATACCATTTGAATTTCGAAGCCATATGGGAACGCCCACATTATAGCACGTCCGCGCACAGACTGCAAGCGTTTTTCACAATACGAACGTCAGGTATCGGCATTTCGCATTTCGCAT